>JAJOLB010000036.1:7501-16277 GCA_021129535.1 Minisyncoccota bacterium | reverse complement strand
TGATTCAGATTTGAAAAAAACAAAAGAAGTTTTAATAAAGGTTATGAAAAATCATGCACTAGTTTTACAAAATCCAGAACCGTCAATTTTGATAACAGAACTTGCCGATTCATCAGTTAATTTATCGGTTCACCCATGGGCAAAACCAGAGCATTATTGGACAGTATATAGTGATATTTTAGAGCAATCA
Source organism: Minisyncoccota bacterium (assembly GCA_021129535.1). Taxonomy (GTDB): domain Bacteria; phylum Patescibacteriota; class Minisyncoccia; order Phycocordibacterales; family UBA1006; genus UBA1006. The sequence continues at coordinate 16,087 of JAJOLB010000036.1, read as the reverse complement.
AAAATTGCACTTGATGATGCAAATATTGAAATTCCATATCCACATATGGTTTTACATAATTATAAAAAATAGTAATTAAACTAACAACATGAGTATAGAAAAATTCTTAAAAAACAAAGGGATAGCAAAAAACAAAAAACAAGCAAACTTTATAATGATTATGATGATAATCATTTGTATCATTATTATCATAATGACATCTAGAAAAGATAGTCCAAAAACTAACTTTGATGAAACCGTATTAAGCCCGGAAGAAATTGAACTAATGGAACTGGAGCCAGAAAATTTTGAAGAAGATATTCTGTAGAATAAAAAAGACCTGTGAGGTCTTTTTTTTATTTCTGATATAGTCTAATTATGAAAATGACTATACTCACCGTTGGCTCACCAAATTTATCATTTGCAAAACAGGGAATTGCAGAATATTTAAAGCGTATTTCTCGATTTGCTGATGTTGAGATGGTGCATGTAAAAGAAGATAAAAAAACCACAGAAAAAATCTTGAAACTTTGTGATAAAAAATTCGTTGTATTGTTGGATGAAAATGGAAAATCATTTTCATCACAAAAGCTTGCCAATTTTTTAGAGCAAAAGAAAAACCAGTCACAAAACTTATGTTTTATTATTGGTGGACCTGATGGTCATGTTTCTGGAATTCGAAATAGGGCAGACTATGTTTGGTCAATGTCTGAACTGACTTTCCCTCATGACGTTGCAATGATGCTATTGATGGAAACATTGTATCGTTCATTATTAATAAGTGCAGGTCATCCATATCATAGAGAGTAAAAGCCATATTTGTTTTTCTGAAAAAAATTAGTAAAGCAAATAATGTACATTTTAATGGGCAATGGTTACTGCAATAACATTTCTTGCCCCATTTTTCTTTAATACTTTTTTAATTTCCATTAATGTTGCGCCTGTCGTTGATAGATCATCTATGATAATAATATCTCTATTTTTAACGAGATGTTTTTTATTTTCTTGAATAGAGAAAACACCTTTTACATTCTTAAACCTATCAACGCGATTTTTTATAAGAGCCTGTTTTTTTGTTATGGTATATTTTTTTATAATATTTTTCTGATAGATACCATTGATACTTTTTGCAAAATACTTTGCTAATAAATGTGTTTGATTGAATCCGCGTTCACGCAATCTCTTTTTCGAAATGGGGATAGGGATAACAAGAGGGTCAAGAAAATAGGAGAGTTCCTGTTGATCAGAAATATAATCTATTACATGTTCTGACATATATTTTGCAATATTTTTCTTGAGCATAAAATCGTTACGTGTTTTTAGATAACGTATCATTTCTCTTACTTTCATTTGTTTATAATCAAAAACAGAAAAAATCCAAACCTCTCTGTGTTTTGGTGCTTCGTGCAAAATATTGAGTTCTTTTTTGTTATATTTTTGAACAAAGATGATATTTAGTATGTCTTCAAAAAACTTCATATTTTTATAGTATCATAATTTATGATGTGTTATACTAATGTCATGAGTTTAATAGATACAATGAAAGACATTTTTTCAGATTTTGGAAAGGGGTCTCCAAATACCTATGTAGGTATTGATATTGGTTCAAGTTACCTTAAGGTCGTCCAATTAAAAAAAGATCACGGACATATTATCTTGGAAACATATGGGGAAATCGCACTGGGACCCTATGAGGAAGACGATCGTATAGCTGGCGAATTAACAAATCTAAAACCAGAAAAAATGGTTGAGGTAATAAAAAATATATTAGAACAAGCAAATGTCACTGCAAAAGATGCTGTCATTTCAATTTCTTCTTCAACAAGCCTTATCTTTATATTACAGCTACCTAATATAGGGGAGAAAAAACTAGCTGGTGCAGTTGAAAATGAAACGAGAAAATATATCCCTGTTCCTTTGACGGAGGTTTCACTTGACTGGTGGATTATCCCAGAGAAAGAAATTTATAGTGAAGGGTCTTTATCTGGAAAGAAAAGCGAAGTTGATGTTCTTGTTGCTGCTGTACGAAATGAAGTTGTAGAGCGATATAATAATGTGATGAATATGCTTGGTAAATTTAATTCACCAGCCTATGAAATTGAAACGTTTTCTGCAATTAGGGCATCATTTAAACATGAGCTATCTCCTGTTATGTTGTTAGATTTTGGAGCATCTGGAACACGTATTTCTATTATTGAACATGGTGTTGTGCGGAAATTTCATTCAATAAATAGGGGTTCAGCATATTTGAGCTCTTCAATAAAAAAATCATTACAAATAGAGTTTGATGATGCTGAGAAGGTAAAACGAGATGTAGGTTTAGACCATACACATGAAAATCAAGAGGCTTATAAAATAATATCATCAGGTGTTAATTATATATTCTCTGAAATTAAAAACGTACTCTTTGATTTTGAAAAAGAATACAAGAAACCTGTTGGAAAAATTATCCTCACAGGAGGAGGTTCTCTTTTGAAGCAGCTCAGGGAGCAGTTAGAATCAAAATATAATATTACAACAACATATGCTGACCCTTTCGGTAAGGTGGTTTCACCTGATTTCCTTGATGGTGTGCTAGAAAGTGCTGGTCCAGAATTTGTTGTGGCTGTTGGTTTAGCCTTGCAAGGGTTAGATTAATTATATTTAAACTATTTCATTTTATTAAAAAAACAATTATAATCTCATTATGGATAAAGAATTTAAAACTACGTTCATACCAAAGAAACAACTTTCTAAGGTAAGGAATACAAATATACGCTCTAAAAAGAAAAATAGCTTGCTGTTTCTTTTGGCAGTACTTCTCTTTATAACGGCACTTATTTCAATTGCAGGTGTGTACGCCTATAAATTTAATGTTTCTTCTGGACTGAAGAATAAAATTGATTCAATAAATACCGCAGAAAAAGCTTTCGAGCCAACGGTTATTCTTGAATTAAAAAAATTAGATATTCGTTTGCGTGCAGCAACTGATTTATTGGATAAGCACACGGCTTTATCTGACTTCTTTGATTCTTTTGGTGAATCAACGTTACCAAGTCTTTCATTCAGTGAGTTTTCATTTACCTATAATGAGGTTTCATCAGAGATAACTATGACTGGTGAATCAAAAGGTTACCTTCCTATAGCACAGCAGTCTGATTTATTTGAAAAAAATCAATATATCCAGAATCACATATTTTCTGACTTTGAACTGAGTGATGATGGTATGGTTATATTTAGCTTAGGTTTTAGTCTTAACCCAGAACTTACCTATTATGGTAGAAAAGTAAAAAACACTCAAACTGACACAGTTATTGGTGACGGCGTGATTATCGATAGTCAAACTGATACTTTACCAGCAGGTCAAAATGTTGACTACAATAACCCTTTTAATAATTAGTATTATGAAAAATATCATTTCAATTATAGTTATCGTTATATCGCTTGCAGCTTTTGTTCTTGTTGTTAAGCCTCAATATGAAAAAAATAAGGAGTTGGTTGTAAAAAGTGAAGAACTTAATCAGGTTTTAAAAAATGCTAGAAAGCTTCAAATGATTCGTGATTCATTGCTTTCAAAGCAAAAAGAATTATCTAAATCAGACCTTGCACGTCTGGAAAAACTTATTCCAGAATCTGTGGATAATGTAAAATTAATAATCGAATTTCAAAAAATTGCAGAACGTTATGGTTTAGAAATTCAAACAGCAACAACAGCAAAAAACGAATCTAATGAAGATGGGGGAGCTAATCAAAATTTTGATATAAGCACCAGAGATTACGGTACAATTACTCTTAACTTTGATCTTACAGGACGTTATGATCAATTTCTAAATTTTTTGGCTGATATTGAAGATAATCTCAGGATTACTGATTTAAGAACACTTACTATTTCTGGCGGAGATTCAGGTTTTTATGAATTCAGTCTATCAATAGAAACGTATTGGCTAAAAGATAACATTTAAAAAATATATGAATAATAAAAAAACAATTAAAAATATCCTCATTGGTTTAGGTGTTGCTATTGCTTTGCTTGTTGCTTATTCTGTCTTTTTTCCAAAAGAAGGTTCTCTTGATGCAAAACAAGTTGGACTTTCTAGTATTCTTGGAGATTCAGGTTTAGGTCAAATAGAGGAAACAGATACCATGTTGGTAAATGCTGATATTTTAAAAATTTTAGGAAGTATTGAAAATATTGAATTACAAGATGATATTTTTACAAATCCTGTATTTAGAAAATTAAAAGATACCCATTTTGCGATTCCTCGACCTGCACAAATAGGTCGGCCAAACCCATTTATTCCTATTGGTTTTGATACTATTGTTAATTCGAATGAAAATCAAAAAACAAACGATCAAAGCAATAACGAAGAACAGGTTCTTAATAATCCATTTGCTAATGTTGGTGAAAGTGAAGGTCAGGGAAATTTCTTTGATGGAAGCATTATTGACGGTTTAAATAATAATTAATTTATTACATTAAAAAGCTTTTTTAAAAAAGCTTTTTTTGGTATATTAGAGATACATGAATTTTTTAGAAACACTCGTAAAAAAAGGCTTTATTAATAGGTATCAGATTGATGAAATTATTGAAATAAGCACAAAAGAAGAAAAATCAATTGAAAAGGTTCTTCTGGAAAAAGGGGTAACAGATGCAAATATTTTAGATGCAAAAAGTACTTATTCGGGTGTACCTAAAAAAACTATTGACTATGCAAAAATTGATGGAGATATAGTTAGAATTATTCCTCAAGAAACGTCAAAAATGTATCAAATGGTGGCACTTGGTAAAACAGAGGATGGAATTTTGGAGGTAGGAATGCTTGAACCTAGAAGTGTTGAAGCTAAAAATATCCTTCAATTTATTACCGCTGAAACAAATACTCCATATAAAATATACGTTCTTACAGAGGAAGCTTTTGAGATTATCTATAGTAAGTATGATAGTTTGAGTAGTAACATGAGTAGTGTTCTCGATGAATTTGCTGATGTTAATAATCAAGTAGTAAGCCTAGATAAAAATGAGGAAAAAGAGGATGGAAAAGAAGAGCTCATTCACGAAGACGCTCCTATTACAAAAATGGTTGCTTCGATCATCAAACATGCAGTAACCCATGGTATTTCAGATATTCATATTGACCACATTGGAGAATATGTAAAGGTTAGATTTCGTATTGACGGTATTTTGGAAACGTATTTAGAGGTTCCAAAGGCAGCACACTCTGCGATTATCGCGCGTATAAAAGTTATGACGAAAACGATGAAACTTGATGAAAGACGTAAACCACAAGACGGACGTTTTCAGGCGATTATTGATGATCGTAAAATTGCTTTTCGTGTGTCTATTATGCCAACATTTCATGGGGAGAAGGTTGTGATTCGTATTCTCGATTCTGCAAAGGGGATTAGAAAATTGGCAAAACTTGGACTAACTGAGGATCAGGAGAGAATGATTCGTTATGCCATTGAACGACCGCATGGGTTGATATTGATTACTGGTCCAACAGGTTCTGGTAAGACGACATCTCTTTATTCGATGCTTGGAGAAGTAGACAGGGAAAAGAAAAATGTTGTATCACTAGAAGACCCTATTGAGTACGAGTTTCCAGGTGTAAACCAGTCCCAAGTTCGTTCTGATATTGGATACACATTCGCTTCTGGTTTGCGTTCTATTGTTCGTCAAGATCCAGATGTAATTATGGTTGGGGAGATTCGAGACAAGGAGACTGCGAACCTGGCAATTCAGGCGGCTCTTACAGGTCACCTTGTATTTGCTACTTTACATACGAATAGTTCCTTTGGAATTATTCCACGACTTGTTGAGATGGGTGTTGACCCTTATCTTATTGCTCCAACATTGATTTTAGGTATTGCACAACGTCTTTTGCGGCGAATAGCTCCTGGTGCATCAGTACCTATTAAAGAAAAAGAAAGTGTTGCCAAGATGATTAAAAAAGAATTTGCTGACTTACCTGATGAACATAAATCAAAATATGATTTAACAAGAGAGTTATACGGGGTTGAACCAACAAAAGATGCTCCAACAGGTATGAAAGGGCGAGTCGCCATTCTGGAAATGTTTGAAGTTGATAAAGAAATTGAAAAGATTATTTTGGATAACCCAACAGAGATTGCAATTTATGATGCTGCGCGACGAAAAGGTATGCTTACCTTGAAAGACTCTGCTGTGTTAAAGGGGATGGAAGGACTTGTGCCATTTACAGAAATTAATGACTTATAAAAAAATATGAAAGACTATAAAAAATTATTACATAACCTCATGCTTGTGGTTGAACGTGAAAATGCATCAGACCTGCATCTTTCACCGAACCGAAAACCTGTTATGCGTGTTGACGGTGAACTTATTCATCTGGAAACCTATGATATATTAAAAAAGGAAGATACTTTTGGAATGTTAAAGGCTATTGTAGACGAAGAAAAACTTACAAAGGTAATGAATTCAGAGGAGATTGACTTTGCGTATGCTTATGAGGGGCATCTGCGCCTACGTTCAACAGCATATGTTCAGTCTAGTGGGATTAATTTAACATTTAGGGTTATTCAAGCTGTGAGAGAATTAGACACTTTAAATTTACCCCCTATTTTAGAAGAATTTACTAAAAAAGAGCAAGGACTTTTTCTTGTTGTAGGTCCAGTTGGTCAAGGTAAATCAACAACAATGGCTGCTATGTTGCAAATGATTAATCACGAGCGTAAAGAACATATTGTAACCATTGAAAATCCAATTGAATATATATTCAAAGACGATATGTCTATTATTGACCAACGAGAAGTTGGCATTGATACAAAAAGTTTTGAAACAGGTTTAAAAGCTTTGTTCAGGCAAGACATGAACGTTATTATGGTTGGTGAGATGAGAACTCCTGAAACGATATCCACTGTTGTAACCGCTGCGGAAACTGGACACCTTGTTTTCTCAACTCTTCACACGAACTCAGCTGCACAAACAATTGATAGGATTATTGATTCATTTCCATCAACGCAGCAAAACCAAGTTCGCTCACAGTTAGCAAGTTCATTGTTGGGAATTTTTTCTCAGCGATTGATTCCCAGCATGAAAGGAGGTCTTGTTCCTGCATACGAATTGATGATCAATAATAAAGCTGTTGCGAACCTTATTAGAGAAGAAAGAGTTTATGAAATAAATACTGTTATTGAAACAGGATCTGAACATGGAATGATTGATATGAATAAATCGCTCATACGCTTGATTCAGTCAGGTGACATTAGTATTGAAACTGCCTATAAACATTCATTGAATCCAAGATTATTAGAATCTATGATTTAAAATAGCCTCGGCTATTTTTTATTTTTTACTTGTAACTTGTAATCTGTGGATGTATAATTATATATATGTTATTTAATTATGTTATAACCACAAAAGATGGTACAGAGAAAAGAGGTCAAATAGAAGCTGTAAATAAAAATCTTGCTATTGCAAACTTACAACTACGAGATTACATTGTTCTCTCAATTGTTTCCGATGAGGAAAAGAACTTTTTAGAAGATCTTATTCCTTTTCTGAATAGAGTAAAAATGAAGGATGTCGTTTTGATGTCAAAGCAAGCTTCAACATTGTTCGAAGCTCAGGTATCAGCTATTAAGACTTTTGAACTTTTAGGGGAAAATGCAGACTCAATTGGTATTAAAAAAGCATTGGCGCAGGTAACAGCTGATATTCGTGGTGGGACATCTATTTCAGGAGCTATGTCAAAACAGCCAAATGTATTTTCTGATTTCTATGTAAATATGATTCGTGCTGGTGAAGAGTCTGGTAAATTAACAGAAACATTTACTTTTTTGGCTCAGTATTTAGAGCGTAACTATGAATTGAGTTCAAAAACGAAGAATGCTTTGGTATATCCTTCGTTTATTGTGTTTACCTTTATTTCTGTTATGGTATTAATGCTTGTAAAAGTTATCCCTCAAATGGCAAACATTATTACAGAATCGGGACAAGAGGTTCCATTTTATACACAGATAACATTGAATCTTTCAGATTTCTTTGTTAATTACGGTATATTTTTCCTTATTTTCATTGTTATTGCGGGACTCTTTATTGCAAAAACATTACGTAGTGAATCAGGTAGAGATAAATTTGATGAAGTAAAACTCATGCTTCCTGGTTTTGGAAAACTATTTCATAAGATTTACCTTGCTCGTATTGCCGATAACATTAATACGATGTTGTCATCAGGTATTCCTGTGATAAGAACATTGGAGATTACAGCTGATGTTGTTGGAAATAGTGTTTTCGAAGGTATCTTACGGGAATCCGTAGAGGATGTAAAAGGAGGAACAAGTATCTCAGAATCATTCCAGAAGCACGATAAAATTCCAGCCATCATGGTTCAAATGATAAAAGTTGGAGAAGAGACAGGTTCTGTTGGTAAAATTTTAAAAACACTTGCAAGATTCTATAACAAGGAAGTTGTTAATGCTGTTGATACATTGATTGGTATGATTGAGCCAGCCATGATTGTTATGTTAGGTCTTGGTGTTGGTGGGTTGCTGATGTCAGTGATGGTTCCAATTTATAATGTTGCAGGAGGTATTTCTTAATAAAAAAACGTTTCGACGTTTTTTTATTTAACATATTTATAACATGTC
>JAJOLB010000036.1:7132-7491 GCA_021129535.1 Minisyncoccota bacterium | reverse complement strand
TTCTTAATAAAAAAACGTTTCGACGTTTTTTTATTTAACATATTTATAACATGTCAATACACTAAATACTTGTTAAAAAGGGATGTTTTTTGGTATAATATTTGTAACCATTTCTTATGAAGAAGGAATATGGCAAATTCGAGATTCTTCTCGAATTATTAATTAATTAATAATTTATTTAAACAAAAAAAATGACAACTAATCGAAAAGGTTTTACATTGATTGAGTTACTTGTAGTAGTAGCAATCATCGGTATTTTAGCAACAGTAGTTCTAGCAGCTCTTGGTTCAGCACGAGGTAAATCAAAAGATGCAGCTATTAAAGCTGGACTTTCATCAATCCGAGCACAAGCAGAACTT
>JAJOLB010000036.1:0-7032 GCA_021129535.1 Minisyncoccota bacterium | reverse complement strand
TTTTTTTTTACATAAATAGTGTTATACTTTATGTATTATGAAGAAAATAAATAGAGGTTTTACATTGATTGAGTTACTCGTAGTAGTAGCAATTATCGGTATTTTAGCTACCGTTGTTTTAGCAGGGCTTGGTAAGGCTCGCCAAGCATCACAAGATGCTTCTATAAAGGAAACACTTTCCCATTTTCGTTCTACTGCTGAAGTTTATATGATAGATAATAATTATAGTTTTTCAAATCTTTGTTCTGCTGGAAATCCTGGGGCTTCGGATTCTTTGACCTCTATTGGACTTCTGACTGTTAATGGGTTTATGAATTGTACATCTGATAATATTGAATTTAGAGCATATTCCCCCTTATTTCTAGGAGGTTATTATTGTGTTAATTCAGAAGAAGAAAGTTTAGAAAGAATGACTGAACCGCTAGGGGGAACCTTTGATTGTTAAGACGCATTTGCGTTTTTTTGTTTATATATAAGAAAATAAATGTCCTGAGGAACATCTATTTCTCCATAAATTGACCAATTTTTAATGAACTTGTAAATATAAAAATGGAAATACTCTTGTGGTGCATTATTGTCGTATTTCTTTGAAATACTCTGTAATTCATTCAACTAATATTTTGGAAATATATTCGCTCACGCTCCTTGTTTATATAACTATCGCTTTTAAAATACAATCGTTTCACTCTTTATTTTAAATAAGCTCTGCATAAGAAAACAATATTCGCTTCTCTTATTTACCTAAATAATGTTATAATGTATACATTATGAAATATATACAAAAAGGTTTTACTCTTGTCGAAATGATGGTTATTGTTGCTCTCGTTTCAGTTTTGCTTATACTAACGATGACAAGCGTTAAAAAACAAAAAATTACTTCACGTAATAATGTTCGAATCTCAGATATAAAACTTATGCGTCTTGCTTTGGAGGATTATAAGCTGACTTGCGGGCAATATCCACCACGTTTTGAATTAAACGCACATAGTAACTCAGGACCTTGTAGTGCAGCCAGCGGTATTACTCTTGGTGATTTTATTAGTGATATTCCTGTAAATCCAAATCACCCAAATCCACAATGGGACAGTTATGTGGCATCATCAGGTATTAATGGCTCTAACGGTTATCTATATGCAGGACTATCTTCATCTCCTATTAGTGGAAAATGTTATGATTATCATATTGCTGCTGAATTAGAAATGCTTGGGCAAGATATGGCTATTTTGGATACTGACCATGATGCCCAAAGAGGAACAGGGAAGTTTAGCCACCGATGTGGTGGCTCTAATCCTGATTTTAGTCTAGGGGAGCAAGAAGACGTGGGAGGTATGTACGATTTTAGAAACACCAATAGTATATAAAACATGTTTATTTATTTTATTTTTGTTGTTACTATTTTAGGTTTTATTTTTGGGAGCTTTCTTAATGTTGTCTCACTCCGTTTTAATACAGGGAAATCAATTAACGGACGTTCAATGTGTATGTCATGTTCCAAGACGCTGTCTTGGTATGAATTAATTCCTGTTGTTTCATGGATTATTCAAAAAGGACGTTGCAGGACATGTTCTAGTAAGATATCTTTTGAACTTTTAGCGAGCGAGCTTTTAACAGGTTTATTTTTTGGGCTTATCGCAGCACGTGGATTTTTTATGAATGAGGTATCTCTAGATATTTCATATATAACAGGAACAGTGTATCTCCTTGTTATATTCTCCATCCTTGTTGTTGTTCTATTTTACGATTTTCGTCATAAAATTATTCCAGATGAATTATCTCTTGGTTTTGCTATATTAGCTTTTATTGGAATGTTCTTTTTTGATAGTTCATTCTCATACGTCAATTTCCATGTTCCTGGAATATGGAATATCCTTGCTGGAATATTGGTACCCTTGCCATTTGCTCTTGTATGGTTTTTCTCAAAAGGGAGACTTATTGGATTAGGAGACCCAAAATTGATGGTCGGAATAGGTTGCTTATTAGGAGTAGAAAGAGGTTTTTCTGCTGTTTTTGCTTCTTTTTGGATAGGTTCTATTTTTGCGCTTTTTATTTTTGCCGTCGATAAATTATATAGAAAAAATTTGGTCTTAAAGGGTAAAAAGAGTATAATGAGCATGGAAATACCTTTCGCCCCATTTCTTGTATTAGGTACCCTTGTTGTTGTTGTTTTTGGTTTAAACGTATTACATCTATCATAATTTATGAAAAAAATATTTAAAAAATTAAATAAGCAAAAGAACAAAATAACTATTGAAAATTTAGGTAAATTTTTATCTCAGGCTTGCGAGAAAAAAATTATGCTAAATATAAAAAATGGCTTTACTATTGTAGAATTTATTGTTGTTATTAGTATTTTTGCCATTATGACATCAATTTCAATGGTAAACTATAATGAACAGAGAGCCACTATTGAAACATCAAACCTTGCAGAGACTATTGCACTTACTATTAGACAAGCACAAGTTTATGGAATTTCAGCGTCTGGTTATAACCTTGGGGGAGAAGACTTTCTTAATACCGATACTGAGGATGATTTTTTTGATGCAGATGCCGCTGGAATAGCAGATATCGTAAATGATAAAGCTATTAGAGGGGTTATTTTCGATATTGGAAATAATGAAATTATCCTCTATGAGGATAATAATCGTGACTTTATTTACAGAGAAGATGATGATAGAATTATTGATAAACGAAAAATAGTATCTAGAAGTATTTCTTTTCAGCCTGCGTCTTTATGTAATAACGGTACTTGTACTGCTTTTAATGGAGGTGTGATAGATATTACCTTTAAACGTCCATATCCAGACGCAATTATTCGCCACAGAAATAGTATTACCGATAGCGGAGGTGCTTTGTTTTCTAGTGTTGATATTGTGATTGGTGGTGCAGACAGTGCATTTAAATATGTTCGTGTTAATTCAATAGGTAATATTTCCGTTAAAACACAATAATATGAAAAAGGATATAAAAAAACTACATACAAAAAAAGGTTTTACGTTGGTTGAGATAATGGTGTCAGTTGCTATTTTTACAATTGTGGTTACTGCTGGAATGAGTGCTTTAACAAACATGTTACATGCTTATAAGGTTGCACAATCAGAAAAAAAGGCAGCAGATAGTTTGAACTATGTATTGGAAAACATGACACGTGAAATACGACTTGGTTATAATTATTTCGAAGGTGATGAAATTGGTTCAATTGCCTTTGACAGTGGTAATACATCAGGTCAGGTTAATAGTGGTTCAACACGGGTAACAGATGGACCCTTAATAGGTTTTGATTCTTCAAATAATCGTGGGTATATGATTTATTACCTTGAAAATGGTGTATTTTTACGTCGACATTTTGATCCTGTTTCAGGAACTATAAAAGACGAAGCTCTTACTGACATTACTCAGGTTTCTATTGATGAAGGTAGGGTTACAATAATGAATACTGCCAGTGATGATTTGAAGCAACCTCTTGTATGGATACAGCTAATGGCTACTAATCCAGGCTCTCTAAATAGAACAAGAATAATTCAAACACTTGTTTCTCAAAGAGGTCTTGATGTTCAAAATTAATATGAAAAAAAATAAATTACAATTTCATAAAACAGGTTTTACACTTATTGAAATGTTAATAGCTGTTGCTATATTTTCCCTTGCTCTTGTTGCTCTGATGAGTATTTCATCAAAAGGTTTAAAAACAGCACAAAGAGCTGAAAAACAGTTTATTGCAGATTATCTAGCTATTGAGGCTATTGAGGTTGTTCATAATTTACGTGATGCAGCCTTGTTGCATACTTTTAATACGTCTTCTTGGGAAATGGTTTTTCAAGGAAGTCCAGAGATTATTAATGGTGATGAAGGATGTTTTGATGGAACTAGTGCTTGTAATTTTTACTTTCAACCAGGGGATTCTCAGCCTGTATTAGGTACATGTAGTGATTGTACTGTATTTGTTAATGAATCAGAATTTTATTATTTTCAAACCCAAAATGATACTAATTCTGGCTATCAAACAACACCTTACCGTCGTGAAATATCTATAAAAAGTGGTTCAGTGGAAGGGCAGGTTGTTGTAGAGGTAACAGTGTTTTGGGGAAATAAAAATGTTGTATATACGGAGAATCTTTATCTTTGGCAATAATAATTAACATTATATTATGATGAATATATTTAAAAAAAATCAGAATTTTAAAAAGAAAAAAGAAGCAAAGCAAGGTTTTGTTATTCTTTTTGCTATGGTGGTTTCTTCTATTATTTTACTTGTCTCTTCTGGAATTTATAATATTTCAAAAAAACAAGCAGTGCTATCATCATATGCTAGAGAATCTCAAAGAGCCTTTTATGCGGCCAATTCAGCGTTAGAATGTGCATTTTTTTACGATATATCTAGTTTTATAAATGAGACTGCATTCCCTGTTGATGCTGTTGGTTCATATTCTACAACTATAGATTGTGGAGGTAGAAATGTACTTGTAAGGAAATTAAATGTCGGAAGTACAGGAAACGCAGGATATACCCATTCCTTTGTTTTTAGATTTCCTAACCCTGTTGATATTGATTCATATACATCTGGCTGTGCTTACGTTCTTGTTGAAAAAAGAATAGGTGCCAGTGGTGGTGATGGTTCAAGTGTTTTGAATACACGTGTTACTTCAAGTGGTTTTAATACATGTAAAGAAAATCCAAATAGTGGATTCTTTGATATTCCAGATTTTGATGATCCTACATTACTAGAACGACGTATTAGTTCTGGTTACAATACTAGTTTCTATGCAGGTTAATAAAAAAAAACTAAAAAATAATAACAAAACTAAAAAAAAAATTATTGATTTAACAAAAGAAATTCGCCATCATGCTAATTTGTATTACAAACATGATTCACCAGAAATTTCTGATGAAGTGTATGATTCTTTATATAACGAGCTTGTTTCTTTGGAACAGGCTTTTCCTGATTTAAAAGACCCGCTATCACCAACACATCGTGTTGGTGGAAAAATATTGGACAGTTTTGAAAAGGCGACTCATATATTTCCTCAATGGTCATTTGATAATGTTTTTGGTTGGGATGATTTAGTAAAATGGCAAGAAAAGATTCTGCGTTTTATTGAAAAGGAGCCATCATTGAAGAATGAAAAACTTGATTATATTGTTGAATTAAAAATTGATGGATTAAAGGTTATTTTGGACTATGAAAATGGTCGTTTTGTTCGTGGTGCAACCCGTGGTGACGGAAAAATTGGTGAGGATATTACAGAGAATCTAAAAACCATTCGCGATATTCCACTAATTATTGATGAAAAAAAATCATTATCAATTATTGGTGAGGCGTGGATAGAAAAAGATTTTTTAGTTGATATAAATAAAAGACGTAGGAGTGATGGCTTGAATGAATATGCAAACCCACGGAATCTGGCAGCCGGAACTTTGCGGCAATTGGATACAAAAATTGTGGCCTCACGTAATTTAAAGGTTTTTGTTTATGATTTAAATAGTGATGAATTGGTTTTCAAAAATCATGACAAGGAACTGATTTTTTTGACTGAGTCTCATTTCAATGTAAACAAAGAATATTTACACACTGATAAGATTTCAGGCATTCAATCATATTATGAATCATGGATACAGCGACGCCATAATGAACAATATGGAATTGATGGTATGGTGATTAAAATTAATAACAAAAAAATCTGTGATGTTTTGGGCTATACAGCAAAGGCTCCAAGATTCGCTGTGGCATACAAATTTCCCGCAGAGCAGAAAACAACCGTCGTCATGGATATTGTTACGCAAATTGGACGTACAGGTGTTCTGACACCTGTGGCACATCTGAAACCTGTTCTAATTGACGGCTCTCTGGTTTCGCGAGCGACCTTACATAACGAGGATGAAATTAAACGCCTCGATATTCGTATTGGCGATACGGTGATTGTTGAAAAGGCAGGCGATATTATCCCAAAGGTTAAATCAGTCATGATAGGGTTACGCGATAAAAACAGTAAAAAATTTTCCTTGGAAAAATATTTCAAGAAAAATAATATTATCGCAGATAAAAAATATTCAAATGCTGGTGTGGCGACATGGTATGTAGACGCTCATAATGACGAGGTTATAATTATGGCATTGTCATATTTCTGTTCTAAAAAGGCTATGAATATTGAGGGAATGAGCGAGCAAACTGTTCGCATATTGTACGAGGAAAATCTTATCAAAAGATATTCTGATATCTATCGGTTGAAATATGATGATCTAATTGCTCTGCCACTGTTCAAGGAACGTGCCACGCAGAATTTATTGGACGCTATTGAAAATAGTAAACAAACAAAATTTGCATCATTTATAACAGCATTAGGAATTAAACACGTAGGTGAGGAGGTTGCTATACTCTATGCTGAGAATTTTAAAAATCCAAATGATTTAATGACAGCAAAATATGACGATATTATTTCTATTCATGGTATTGGCGAGAAAATTGCAGAATCAACAATAGATTGGTTTTCTGATTCAGAAAATGTTACTGAATATAAAAAATTTTTGAAAATTTTAAGTTTCAAAAAAAGTGAAAAAACAAGCTCAATCTTTGCAGGAATGACATTTGTGATTACAGGAACGATGGAAAATTATTCCCGCGCCGAGATTAAAAAAATGGTCACAGAAAATGGCGGAAAGGTTTCATCGTCCATTAGTGCAAAAACCAGTTATCTTATAGCAGGGAACAAAGCTGGGTCTAAATTGAAAAGGGCTGAGGATTTTGATGTAGAGATTTTAACAGAGAATAGTTTTTTAAAAATGATAAAAGAGTAACAACAAATGTTTATCATTCCTGCATCGCAATGGTTTTCCGCTTGTGGAAAAATCTAGCTAATAGCAAGAATCCAAGAATGTTTTTTAAATAAAAAAATCCCAGTGGCATACCGAGGGATTTTAAAAGTTATTGTATTTTCTTTGTGAAAATACTCTTATTAAAACTATATCGAATATTAAGTATTTATCAAATACTTGTAAACTATTTTTCATAATTTATACTATTGATATGAATAAAGAAGA
>JAJOLB010000003.1 GCA_021129535.1 Minisyncoccota bacterium | reverse complement strand
TGAAGATGATTTCAAAATAACAGAATTCCCTAAAAATTTTCTCGATAATGATATTGGCGATATTCACATTTATCATTCTACAGACGATACTGTTGTCCCTATTTCAGAGTCAAAAAAATATCATGCAGCGTTGCCAAATTCGCAGTTTCATATCTTTAATGATAGATTTCATTTTATAGAGGAAACCTTTCCGGAATTGTTTAAAAATATCATAAAAATTAATGAGTAATTTATTATGTCTATAATTTAGCAAGGGTACTATAAGAAACCTCAGCAGAAGTTTTATCTTGCACCATTCTTCGTTTTTGATATACTTCTTTCTGTTAGTTTATCACTAATGGAATTTTGCGCGTGTAGCTCAGGTGGTTAGAGCGCGTCACTGATAATGACGAGGTCCTAAGTTCAAGTCTTAGCATGCGCACCAAACAAAAATATACTATACAGAGTATGGTTTATTTTTTTATAAAAATTATATATTTTATTGCTCATAAAATGATTCATGCTATACTGACCTTGGCATGGCGTTAGCCTTGCTGTTCTTATTTATGGAGCTTGAAAATTTGATTAAAAAAAGGGAAGAAGAAGCTGGAAAATTTGTAAAACTGATGATAGAAATCGCAGTTATTTTTTTAATTCCAGCAGTAATTGCCGTTTTTTTAAGTAAATATTTTAACCTTTCATTTCTTTATTTTTTCCCTTTTGCTTTTATTGCTTCATGGGTAATGGTAATTTCTCTTTATAGAAAAGTTTCAAAAAAAATGAAAGGATTAGATAAACAAATTTCTGAGCTTCGCGAAAAGCAAGGACAACCAAAAAAACACATAACATTATGAGTTTAGGATTTACAAGAGAATTAACCTCGATCCAACCAGAAATTGTATTTTCAATCGGAAATTTCGGTATCGCAAATTCAACATTAATGATTTTGCTGATGGCTATTATGTTTCTATGTCTTGGTATTTTTTCAATAAGAAAATTTACCTTGATACCTGGAAAATTTCAGGCTGGGTTTGAGATGGTGTATGAATCAATTCTTGGATTAGTAGTACAAATTACGGGTAATAAAAAACAAGCAGAAAAAATATTTCCTATTATTGGAACAATTTTAGTTTATTTTTCTATTGCAAACGTAATTGCACTTATTCCTGGTTTAACTGATATTACGTATGCTGGAACGGCTATTTTTAGAACGCCAACATCTGATATTAATACCGCCCTTGGTGTATCAATAGCTGCGGTTATTGCATTAAACCTTGTGTCGTTAAAAGAATGGGGAACAATGGAATATATTGGTCTTTATTTACCAATAAAAAATGTATTCAAAGGATTCAAAAAAAGTTTTATGGACGGTTTCGTAGCGATGGTAGATGTATTTGTTGGAGTTCTAAATATTATTGGAGAGCTAGCAAAAATTATTTCATTGTCGTTTCGTCTGTTTGGTAACGTGTATGCAGGTCAGGTTCTAGCCATTATTATTATGGGAGCCTTTGCCTATGTTCTACCTACTATTTGGACATTAATGAGTGGGTTTACCGGTTTATTGCAGGGAATGGTGTTCGCATCATTAGTTGCAGTTTACTACTCACTGTCATTGAAACCACAAGAAGATTCATCAGAGTAACGTTTTGAATATAACGTAATCAAAAAGATTAAAAATATTCAACTTATTATATTAGAATTAAATTTAACGTATTAACTAACATTATGGACGCAGAAGCAGCAAAATACATTGCAAAAGGATTAGCAACATTATCAATGTTCGGATCAGCTATCGGACAAGGGTATTTGGTAGGTAAGGCTCTAGAGGCAATGGGACGAAATCCAGAAGCAGCAGGAGATATTTTTACAAAAATGATTGTTGGTGTGGCTCTAGTAGAGTCTGCAGCAATTTATGCATTAGTAGCATTCTTCTTGATTTAATCGCATTTAATATCAAAACCGTATGGAAGTATTAACAAACATCGGATTTGATTGGCAAGTTGCGCTTGCGAACTTTATTAACTTTATGATCATACTTTTTATTATGAAAAAGTATGTCTTTGGACCAACAGGTGCAGTTATTAAAAAACGACAAGAAAAAATCCAAGAAGGGATTGATAATGCAAAAAATTCAGAATCAGAACTTTTAGTTGCAAAACAAAAATCTGAAGAAGAATTAAAGAAAGCTCGTAACGAAGCGAATCAAATTATTGCAAAAGCTAAAGAAAACGGAGATGACCTTGTCGCACGCGCTCAAAAAGAGGCGGATGGAAAGGTCGACGAAGTTATGGCTCAAGCACAAAAAAATATCGAAAAGCAAAAAGAGCAAATGGAAACAGAGCTCTTGGAAAAAACAGCTGGATTGGTTACATTAGGTGTTTCAAAAATCTTGAACGAAGATATTGATAATACAAAAAATGAATCAATTAGTAAGCGTGCACTTGAGGCATTAAAACAATCATAATATATGGTTGATTCAAAAACCTTGGCACAGACTTTCGTAAAACTTATGAAAACAGAAAATTCTGAAAAATCTATTTCAACATTTTTTGATTACTTGAAGAAAAAAAACCTTTTAGGGTTACTACCTCAGGTAAAAAAACATATTTTACGACAAGAAAAACTTGCGTCAGCAGAAAACACATTATCTATTTCTAGTAAGCATGATTTATCAGAATCAGAAATTAAAGACATTGTTTCTTTGGTTGGGGCTGATAAAACTGTTTCAGTAGAAGTAATTAAAGATGAAGCAGTTATAGGTGGTTTTTCAGCAATTTATGCTGGAAACATTTATGATGGTTCTGTGCGAAATCAAATGACCCAGTTAGGTAAAAGATTAACGCAAAAATAAAGATTATGAATACAGATACATTAATTAAAAAAATTGAAGATCAAATTAATTCATTCGAGGCTGATGTTGATGTGACTGAATTTGGAATCGTACAATCTATCGGAGACGGTATTGCGCGTGTTTCAGGTTTATCACAATGTAAGGCATCAGAAATGATTGAATTTGAAAATGGTTCTGTTGGTCTGGCTCTAAACCTTGAGGAGGATACTGTTGGTATTATTGTTCTTGGTGATTATTTAAAAATCAAAGAGGGAGACAAAGCAAAACGAACAGGGAAAATTTTATCACTTCCAGTAGGAGCTGATGTTATTGGACGTGTGGTTGATCCATTAGCTGCACCAGTTGACGGTAAAGGTGATATTAAAACTGATACTGAGCAACTTATTGAACGTTCGGCACCAGGTGTAATGACACGGGAACCAGTTTCTGTGCCAATGCAAACAGGAATTAAGGTGGTTGACGCTTTGGTACCGATTGGACGTGGACAACGAGAGTTAATTATTGGTGATAGACAAACAGGTAAAACTGCCGTAGCTATCGACGCAATCATTAACCAAAAAGGGCAAAACATGAAATGTGTATACGTTGCTATTGGTCAAAAACGATCAAAGGTGATGCGTATCGTTCAAAAACTAGAAGAAGCAGGAGCTATGGAATACACAACGGTTGTATTGGCTGGTGCATCTGATTCTTCTGCCTTGCAATATATTGCACCATATTCTGGTGTTGCTATTGCAGAATACTTCTTGGACAAAGGGGAAGACGTATTGATTGTTTATGATGATTTATCAAAACATGCTGCGGCATATCGAGAAATCTCATTGCTATTACGACGTCCTCCGGGACGAGAAGCTTACCCGGGAGATGTATTTTATCTACATTCACGTTTATTAGAGCGAGCATGTCGATTGAATGCAGATAATGGAGGAGGTTCAATTACAGCTCTACCAATTATTGAAACACAAGGAGGAGACGTTTCTGCGTATATTCCAACAAACGTGATTTCAATTACTGATGGACAAATTTTCTTGGAGGCAGGATTATTCAACAAGGGAATTCGACCAGCTATTTCAGTTGGACTATCAGTTTCTCGTGTTGGAGGTGCTGCTCAAGCAAAGGCGATGAAGAAAACAGCTGGACCAATGAAATTGGCATTAGCTCAATATCGTGAACTAGAATCGTTTGCACAGTTTGGATCAGATTTAGATCCTCAAACTAAAAAAGCACTTGACCATGGTTCAAAATCAGTTGAATTATTAAAGCAAAAACAATATTCACCAATCATCATGTCAAAACAAGTTGCATCAATCTATGCATTGAACAACGAACTTTTGTCTGATATTCCATTAGAGAAAATTTCAGAATGGGAAACTGGATTTTACGCATTTTTAGATGCTTCAAAATCTGACTTATTATCTGATATTGATGCTGGGTGGAAACCTGAAACTGTTGAAGCTTTGAAGCAAGCAATTGCTGAGTTTAACGATACGTTTAACGCGTAGTTTGTAAGTCTTATGGCAATGCAAACAAAAACAATTAAACAGAAAATGAAATCAGTAGCCAATATTGGTAAAATTACCAAGGCTATGGAAATGATTTCAGTTTCAAAGATGAAAAAGGCAATTTCAAAACGAAATGCATCATCCTTGTTTGCAAAAGAATCTTTTGTATTATTAGAAAATCTACATGAACATAAAAATCTATCTCACCCTTATTTAGAGAGTGGAAAAGGTGAAAAAGTTCTGATTTTAGCTATCGCATCAAACAAAGGTTTATGTGGTGGGTATAATATAAATGTTTCAAAACAAGTATCTAAATTTGTTAAAGAAAATCCAAATACAGAGATTGATATAATCGCTGTAGGTCGGCAAGCTAAAAAAATTGCGAGTCGAAATGAATTAAATCTATTAGCAAGTTTTGATGAATTTTCAGAATATTATACCGCTAGTGAAGTTCGTTCTTTACTGCACGTGTTATTTGAAAAATTTGATTCTGAAGAATATAGCTCAATTAAAATTGTCTATACAGAATTTATTTCGTCACTGTCTTATGAGGCAAAAATACAATCATTGATTCCACTTTCTATCGACACAGCTCGAGAAATTGTTGGAGCTGATGATGTGAAACGTGATTTTGCTCAATACAGCTTTGAACCAAGTGAGCAGGAAGTATTAAATACGGTTGTTCCTGCGGTACTCATGACTGTTTTGTATCAACTTCTACTAGAAGGTCTTGCATCTGAACATAGTTCTCGTGTTTCTGCGATGAAAAATGCATCAGATAATGCACGTGATCTAGGGGAAGAATTGAGAATTAATTATAACCGCGCAAGACAAGCGGCCATCACCCAAGAAATCGCAGAGATTGTTGGTGGATCGTCAGCTGTGTCTTAAAATATATTATGAATAAAGGAAATATTACACAAATTATTGGTCCTGTTGTGGATGTACGATTTGAAGGAGAGCTTCCAGCTATTTACACTGCATTGCAGTTGGAAAATGACGGAAAAACTCTAACACTCGAAGTTGCGCAACATATCGGATCAAAAGAAGTGCGAACCATCGCTATGGACGTTACGGACGGACTACAACGTGGTCAAGAAGTTACAGACACAGGAGAGTCTATTTCTGTTCCTGTTGGGGAAGCAGTACTTGGACGAATGTTCAACGTTACTGGAGATCCAATTGATAACAAACCAGCTCCAAAAGCTGAACGTTCATCAATTCACCGTGATGCACCAGCATTCGAACATCAATCAACTGAAACTGAAATCTTGGAAACAGGTATCAAGGTTATCGACCTTATCGCACCTTTTCTAAAAGGTGGAAAGGTTGGGTTGTTCGGAGGAGCCGGTGTTGGAAAGACCGTGATTATTCAGGAGCTTATTAACAACATCGCGTCACAGCATGGTGGATATTCTATGTTTGCAGGTGTTGGGGAACGAACCCGTGAAGGGAACGATTTATATAAAGAAATGGAGGAGGCAGGAGTGTTAAATAAAACTGCTCTTGTGTTTGGTCAAATGAATGAACCGCCTGGCGCTCGTGCACGTGTTGCACTCTCAGCGCTTACCATGGCGGAACATTTCCGAGATGTAGAAGGTAAAGACATTCTACTCTTCGTAGATAACATTTTCCGATTTACACAGGCTGGTTCTGAAATCTCAGCGCTATTGGGACGAATTCCATCAGCGGTTGGATATCAACCAACATTAGCTTCAGAAATGGGGCAACTACAAGAACGAATTACATCAACAAACAAAGGTTCAATTACCTCTGTCCAGGCTGTATACGTACCAGCGGACGACTTTACTGATCCAGCTCCAGCGAACACTTTTGCTCACTTGGACTCAACAGTAAACTTGAACCGTTCTCTTGCTGAGATCGGAATTTACCCAGCGGTGGATCCATTGGATTCTGCATCAACAGTTCTAGATCCATTAATTGTTGGAGATGAACACTATCGTGTTGCACGAGAGGTTCAACAAATTCTACAAAAATACAAAGACTTGCAAGATATTATTGCAATTCTAGGTATGGATGAATTATCTGATGAAGATAAAATGACTGTTACGCGAGCACGAAAAATTCAAAAATTCTTGTCACAACCATTCTTTGTTGCAGAACAATTTACGGGAATGCCAGGAACGTACGTGAAACTAGAAGATACTATTCGTTCATTTGCTGACATTATTGAAGGTAAATACGATCATATTGACGAAGGTTCATTCTACTTGAAAGGTTCTATTGACGAAGTTTTAGAAGCACACGCAAAGGCTCAAGCTGACGCATAATCTGTAATTGTATGTCAAAACTACAATTAACAATTACAACGCCACTTGAAACAGTATATTCAGAATCTGTTGATCAGATAACCGTTACAACAACCTCAGGAGAAATTACCATTTTACCAAAACATGTACCATTGATTTCACATTTGAAAACAGGACATGTTATGGTAAAAAATGGCGGTAACGAAACCTATTTTGCTATTGATGGTGGTTTGTTAGAGGTACGACATGATAACACCGTAGTTATATTGTCAGACCGTAGCGAACATACTGATGATATTGATATCGAACGTGCAGAGGAAGCCGCGAAAAAGGCTGCCGAGTATATGAAAAATCCCGAAGAGGCGGGGACAGATTATGCAAAGTTGCAGGCTATGATGGCGAAGGAAGAAAACCGAGCGCGGTTAGCCCGTCGTGGTCACCGTAAATAAAAGAAAAAACCAACGAAAGTTGGTTTTTTGTTTGATTGAATGTAGTATATAAATATATGGAATATTATAAAAAAATTGATAAGTCATTTTTTAAATATGGTTTTACAATACCTAAGAATAAAATTGATATTTTTTTATTTAATAGTGTTGTTGTAAAGGGGTGCTCTAGACCTATTACTTTAATATGGGGGAAAAGAAAATTTAAAGCTTTATTATCTCACGTTAATAGAAAAGCTGGAGAAGTATATCAAATTAGATGGAGTGATACTTCATTTAAAAAAGAAATTAAACAAGAGTTTATTCAAAGTTATATCGCTATTGAAAATCAAAACTATATAGCGAAAGATGAAGGAAAGTATTACATAACTGACTTAAAAGGTGGTAATCAGGAAGTTATGCTTTTTAAACCAATATCTGAAAATAGTATAAAAATAGAAACTTTTATAAAAATAGAAACTCCATATAGTGAGTTATTTAGGAGGTTAGTAAACGAAAATGTATTTGGTTGGTTAGGTTCAGAAGTTAATGATCAAATGATTACAAAAGATACAAAATGGATCGATGCTAAGGATATAAAGTTACATGTAGAAAAAAACCATGTAATTTATTACTTAATTGATGAGGTAAATAAAGAAATATATATAGGAAGCGCAAAAAGACTTGGTGATAGGGTTAAAAAAAATAGAAAAGAGATATCAGGTTGGTCTAAATTTAGGTATGAAATAATTCATCCAAAATTCCATGAACAAATAAAACAAATTGAATATCACTCTATTATGAATTTTGCAAGATTTTTAAATAATTCTGGAAACCTGTCTACGTTAGGTGTAAGTAATTATACTCTTGTGAATAAAGATTATAAGTTTTATTTAAAATAGATCTATGTTTTTTTGAAAACTATTTTATATTAAAATATTAGATAAAAATCCGCTTGATAGCGGTTTTTTACTTACTTAATAATCTCCTTATGGTACAGTCTTTACATACTATGATAGATAACCAAAATATGAGCATGGCTGATGCTGAAAAATTAGCTGAAACAGGAACTCTACCTGAAAAGAACAATAAAGACGAAATAAGCTTTGCAGATTTAGGTTTATCAAAAGATACGCTAAAAGCAATTGAGCTTAAAGGTTACAAAACTCCATCAGCTATTCAGGCTGGTGTTATTCCACTACTCTTAAATGGTGATAAAGACATTATTGGTCAGGCACAAACAGGAACAGGGAAAACAGCTGCTTTTGCATTGCCATTACTGGAACGATTGGATGCAGCGGACCGAAAAACCCAGGCTATTGTATTAGCACCGACACGCGAGCTTGCTATCCAGGTTGCCCAGGAAATTGAATCCTTTGCGGTTCCAAATTCTCCAACAGTGACAACTATTTATGGTGGGAATAGTATGTTCAAGGAAATTTCTGAATTGAAACGAAAACCAACAATTGTTGTAGGGACACCTGGGCGAATTCAACACCACATCAGAAATGGTAATTTAAAACTTGATGATATTAAATATTTTGTATTAGATGAAGCTGACGAAATGTTGAACTTTGGTTTTCGTTCTGAGATTGAATCAATTTTAGACAAAACTCCAAAAGAGCGAAAGGTTCTATTGTTCTCTGCAACAATGCCAAAATCTATTTTAGATATTGTTAAAAATTACATGGGTGATTACGACACGGTAAAGGTTGCGTCAAAGGAGATGACTAATGAAAACATTACGCAAAAATATTATTGCCTACAAACAGCTGATAAATTAGATGCATTGTGTCGAATCATGGAGGTTGAACAAACATTTTACTCAATCATTTTCTGTCGTACAAAACGAGAGGTTGATAAGCTTGCCGCAAATCTAAAATTAAAACATTTAGATGTCGAGGGAATTCACGGTGATATTGACCAGAAAAAACGTGAACGAATTTTGATGAGATTCAAATCTGGACATACAAAATTATTGGTTGCGACTGATGTTGCTGCACGTGGAATTGATGTTGCTGCACTAAATTTCGTAGTGAACTACACCATTCCAGAATCTTACGAAACCTATACACACCGTATTGGACGAACTGGGCGTGCAGGGAACAAAGGGACAGCAATTACTTTTGTAACCCAGGCACAGTTAGATAAATTACGATTCTTCGAACGTAGTTTACGGGTTAAAATGGAGCTTGGCGTGTTGCCTGGTGTCGATGATGTTATTGCAAAAAAACAACAACATTTGATTGAAAAGGTTGAACATATTATCAATAATGAGGATTTGACCCATGTTCGCGCTATGGCAAAAAAACTATTGGAAGAAGGCGACGCAGAAACATTGGTTGCAGCATTATTGAAAACAAACTATGCGGATGAATTTAACACTGATTCATATGCAAAAATTTCCCAAGCATCGACAAAGGGTAACTTCAAGCAAGAAGAAAGCGGGCGACGACGTGGAAATAGTCGAACACGACATTCTTCAAATACACGACGCGGCGACCGTAAGCAAACAGCACGACGTGACAGCACAGGAAACCGTATAAAAGGTGAGGGTTCTAATAGAAAATCACGTGGTGGAAAGGTTGGCGGTGGCTCAGCACGAAAATTTGGCTCTGCAACAAAAAAACAATTTGGCGGTTCAAAAAACAAGAAAAAATTTGGAAAACCAAAATCTCCAAATCAATATGCCGGCGGAAAATAAAATACCAAAAAGGTATTTTTTTATTATAATGAATGTATGAAAAATAATTGCAATAATTATGGCTACAATAGTCTCTGTTGTGTTGGCGTTAATCTACGAATACAACGTTTGTGTATGGACTTTATCAGAACAGACCGCTGTCATTAGAGCTGATATAGTGATTATATATCCAATTATTATTGGAATAGCTGTTTTTATTTATTACGGCTTAGTAAAAATTTTAATTAAAAAATAACCCAAAAAGGGTTATTTTCAATATATTAATTATGCATTAATGTATGTAGATTCTGCACCTAATTCTACTGCTAATAAATAGTAGAATGTTACACGACTCTTCATTTTTGTATCAGCCATTTTTTCACAAACAACTTTTATAGCGGCATCAGCCTTTGTATCATCTGTGATGTTTAGTTTTGAATTTACAAAATTTTTCTTTACTGTTTCTAGTTCGGTTTCATCTGAGCATGAAACAAGAGATGCATCTTTGTTGTCAAGGATAATTGATAATCGTGATACAAGTTTTTCAACAAGTTCTGTATTAACTGTATCTGTAAATTTTTTAATATCGTCAATGTATTTGTCCATAGTTTTTTATGAGTTTAATTTATAAATAATGTAGCAATTTTATTACTATATAAATAGTATAACATTTTCTAAGGTCAAAATATATGATTTTTTGGTATAATAATAATATGTTACATTTTTTCATTCACTACGGGTTACATTTTTTAATATTTCCAGGTCTAGTCGCATTTATTGCATCGAAATATTTTAATCAGAGTTTTAAAAGAGTATTTATTATTATGCTTTTAACGATGTTGGTAGATATTGACCATCTCTTTACAGATCCAATTTTTGACCCAAATCGTTGTTCTGTTGGATTTCATTTTCTGCATTCATATTATGCAATTGCTGTATATGGTATTTTGCTGTTTTATAAAAAGACACGAATTATTGCGATAGGATTATTGTTGCATATGTTAACTGATTTTATTGACTGCATTATTTAAGATAGTATTTTAAAAAAATGATATATTAAAATATAAAACAGGAGTATAATGAATATATGAAAAAAATAACATCAATTATAAAAAATGGAGGTGTTGCTGTTATCAAGACAGATACCTTGTATGGTATTGTTGGTTTGGCAAAAGACCAATATGTCGTAGATAAAATTTACGCGATTAAAAAACGCAATTTATTAAAACCTGTTATTGTTTTAATCTCTAATATTTCCGATATTGAGTCTTTGGGTATTACATTATCCGACAATTTTAGAAAAATAACAGAAATGTATTGGCCTGGAAAGGTTAGTATTATTATTTCAGCACCAGAGTCTGTAAATTTACATTATTTACACAAGGGAACAGGTGGTGTAGCATTTCGTATTCCTGATGATAGTGATCTTATAGAATTATTAAAAGAAACAGGTCCATTAGTCGCACCATCGGCAAATCCCGAGGGTAAAAAACCAGCAAAAAATATCAAAGAAGCCATGGTTTATTTTGGTGATACTGTTGATTTTTATCAAGACCGCGGAGAATGTACTAATGAGCAAGCTTCAAAGATAATTCGTGTTACAGAAAATTTTGATGTTGAGATTGTGCGTGAGTAATAAAAATAAAAACCACAAAAGTGGTTTTTATTTTTAATTTATATTCCCAAAACAACAGGAATAACAATAGGTCGTTTCCCAGTATTTTGCACCAAGAATCGTGATAAATCATCGGTCACATGTTTTTTAACAACGTCAAAGTTTACAGGTTTTTGACGGCTTGCAGTTTTTGTAATTGTTTTCTTTACTAGATTACGCGCCTCGTTGATAAGCTCTTGCGAGTCTCGTAAGTATACAAATCCTCGTGAAATAATATCTGGAGATTTTCGTAGTTTACCAGTTTTAACATCGATAGTTGCTATAACTACAAAAATTCCTTCTTGGGTTAGAGTCTTTCGGTCCTTGATAACAACGTCCTGAATATCACCAACACGGAACCCTTCAATAACGGTCATGTTGTTTGGAGCTTTTGCCTTGTGCATTTTAATAGAATTTTTATTAACATCAATAACTGATCCGTTATCAGGGATAATAATGTTATTTTTATCAAATCCATTTCTTTCAATTTGAGCATGCGCATGGGCACGCAGCATAGAGTGGTGTCCATGAATCGGTATAAAGAATTTTGGATTAATAGTTTTAGAAATCCATAGTAATTCATCCTGATTTCCATGACCAGAGGCATGAATATCACTGGTTTGGTATTGTACAATACGCAGTCCATGACGTGATAGATTATCCTTTAATTTTCGAACAGCTTTATGGTTTCCTGGAATTACTGATGATGACAGTATCACTGTATCACGCTCAACAAATCGAATCTTTGGATGCCGTTTCATTGAAATACGCATTAATGCCGCGAACTCCTCACCTTGTGAACCTGTTAATAGATATACCAGTTTATCAGGGGCTAGGTTACGTGCCTCGTCAGCAGTAATGATAAGTCCCTTTGGCGGTGTCCAAATTCCTGATTTAATACAAATCTCAACATTTGTTTTCATTGAACGTCCTTCGAGGATAATTTTTTTACCATGTTTGTGGGCACCTTCCATGATGGCAGTAATACGCACAATCTGTGAGGCAAAGGTTCCTAGAAATACGCGTGATTTTGCCTCGCTAATCATGTCGATAATATTTCCAATAATGTCACCCTCGTTTTTTGACCAACCTAGTTGCTCTGCTGAGGTCGAGTCAGACAGGAATAATAGGTTTTTCTGTGTATCTGTTTCTAGTCCGCCATAGTTATCAATTTCTCGTTGTACTGGTTCGTGGTCAACATGTTCCAGTTTCGTATCTCCTGCAAAGATAATGTTTCCTTGTTCTGTTTCGAACGAGAAACCTAGGGCATCAGGAATCGAGTGCGTCACAGCAAAAACCTTTACCTTCATGTTTGCAACGGTAATTCGTTGTCCAGCCTCGACTACCTCATATTCTAATTTTTTTAGGTGAGGGAACTCTGAGACCTTTTTATCGATAAACCATTTTGTCAGTAATCCACAGTAGACCTTTGGATATCCTAGTTGATCAATAATGTATGGAAAGGCACCAATGTGGTCCAAGTGACCATGAGTTACGAAAACTCCACGGATTTTATCCTTTTTGTCCATCAGGTATTTTGTGTTTGGAATAATGTAATCAACACCTGGTGTTATTTCGGCGCTTGAGAATTGGATTCCAATATCAATGATAAAAATATCATCTTTTGTCTCGACAATATTCATGTTTTGTCCGATTCCATCAACTCCACCTAGTGGAATTACACGAATATCTCCGTCAGCCAATGGTGGAATTTTGTTGCTCACATGTGGTTTTTTTGAACCGTGATGACGATTTTCACCTTGTGGTCGTTTATGTTTTCTGTGTGACTGGCTGTTGTAACGTTTTTTAAAGTCACCACTACCTCGTCGTTCTGGTGAGGTTTTTGTTGCTTCTGTTTTTTGCGAATTTTTCTTCGCAGTATTTTCTGTATTCATTTTCTGTGTGAATAATAATTCTTTTTTAATTGAGAATTATTTATTTTTTAGTAAGGGTCTAGTTACCTAGAAATCCCATTTATTAATATGTAGGTTACTGCTCAGCATTATGTAGTATCCAAGAGTGAATACATAACGAAATGCTTCTATAAGAGAACTTTTAATTTTTAATGTGTGCAAATGCACTAAAAGGAGTAGTAATTAACAAAAATAGTATAGCTTTTTATATTTTATTTTGCAAATAAAAAAAACTGCATTTTCTGCAATTTAAATATGTAAAAAATGCTTCAAAGAATAAATCCAATCTTCCTCATTTTCTGGTTCTTGTTCTTTTTGACCAAGGAGCCATTTTAAATAACCTGAATCTGTTTTTGCGATTTCTTCTAATTTCTTTCCTTTGTGTTTTCCAAAATTAATACTTCGAATTAATGATGGTTTTGTTGAGATTTCAATCATCCAATCTATTGCTTCATCTTTTGAAATATCTTGAGATTCCATAATTTTTTTCAGCATTCTGTAAAATAATTGCTCAAGAACTAAAATATCCCCCCATGCATCGTGTGCTTGGGCTTCAATTTCAATTCCTAATAAATATCGCAAATATTGCATTGCATACGAATCAATTTTTGAATCTGGATCAAGAGCTCGTGCAACCTTTAATGTATCAATGAATGTTCCGATTTTAAGTCCTTCCTTTTCCAGCATGTTGATATCAAATTTTGCATTGTGGGCAATAAATATTTCCCCAGCAGCAAAACGTTTTTCTAAGTCTAAATATACAGGAGAGCCAACAAATGCAGGTTTTCCAGAAATCATTTTTTCGGTGATGTGATGGACGGCCATTGCTCCAATTTTAATAGGGAGGTCAGGCGTAAATAATTCATTTACATCAACATTGTCTGTTGTTCGGTATGCAACCTGAATTAATTTATCTTCGATATCTGTCCCTGTTGTTTCTGTGTCTAAAAATATAAGTTTTTTCTCTGTCATGGTAAAAGTATATCATAGAATTTTTACAAAAAGAAAACGCACGAAATATTATTTCAATGCGTTTGGTATGATTTGATTAATTGTTAATCAAATATTTTTTTAATTACTATATTTTTGTAGGATGATAATTGACCCATCAGAAATAACTCTAGTCCTCATGTCTACATAGTCAGAATCACAAGATTCTAATGTTAATACTATTTAATAAAATAATGACAAAGAGAGAGTTGTTAAATAGATTATTGACAATTTTCTAAAAAACTGTGGAAAACTTTTTGATAAATAATCAGTTTATTTTTTTAATAGATTATTTAAAAAAACAAAAACAAAATATGATATAATGCATGTATGAATACAGAACAAAAAATACAATCATTAAACGAATATACACGTCTGGCAAATTATTTCTCAGCTGCACAAATTTTCTTGAAAGACAATTTTTTCTTGGAACGAGAACTTGAAAATACAGATATAAAAGAACGACTGCTTGGTCATTGGGGAACATGTCCAGGAATTTCATTAACGTATGCTCATACTAATAGGTTAATTATAGATTATCCAGAATACGATTTTATGCTGACGGTTGGTCCAGGTCATGGATTTCCAGCATTTCAATCTGGATTATTTTTAGAGGGTTCATTAACAAAAATAAAACCTGAAAAAATTCCATACGCAAAAAAAGGAGCCGAAGAAGTTATTGGACGATTTTCAGTTCCATACGGTTATCCATCACATTTAAACCCAGAGGCACCAGGTGTAATTTTAGAAGGAGGGGAATTGGGATATTCATTATCTGTTGCGGCAGGTTCAGTTTTAGATAATAAAAAACTTATTAATGTTTGTATTATTGGTGATGGCGAGGCCGAGACAGGAACCATTGCAAGTGCTTGGCATGTTAATAAATTTATTTCTACAGAAACTGACGGAGTAGTTTTGCCAGTTTTGCATTTGAATGGATATAAAATTTCTGGTCCAACAATTTTTGGGCGAATGTCAGATTCTGATATTGAAAAACATTTTTCATCTCTTGGTTGGACTCCATATTTTGTAGTTGCAGAAAGCTCAGAGGAATTCAATGAAAAAGCTTTACCAGTTTTTGAAGAAATAATGCAGAAAATTAAAGACGTCAAAAATAATACTGAAAATGGAAAGGTTCCAGCTTGGCCAATGTTGGTAATGAGAACTCCAAAAGGAATGACAGCAACAGAAAACATTGGAGACAAAAAGATTGTAGGAAATAATTTTTCACATCAAATTGTTTTTGATCATCTACCAGAATCTGAATCAGAATTGGAGATGCTACAAGAATGGTTAGAGTCATATAAAATTGATGAATTAATGTCATTTTCAGAAAATGGAGAAATGAAATTATCTGAAAGTATTGAAAATATTATTCCAGAAGCCTCACGTCAGATTGGACGTTCACCATATGCACATGGGGAATTTACTAAAGAACCAGTTACACCAGAATTTTCAGAAATTTTTATTGAACAAGACTTCATAGAAAAAGACGGGAACAATGCCATGAAAGAAGCTGGAAAATATATGAAAAATATTGTTGAGCTTGGGAACGAGTTTAGATTATTTTCACCTGACGAAACATATTCAAATAAATTATATGATATTTTTGATGCGACAAAGCGTGTTTGGCAAATGGAAAATAAAGATTTTGACCTTGATTTTGGACGAAATGGGAAAGTAATTGAAATGTTATCTGAAAATGTTTTATTTGGAATGATGTGGGGCTACACGCTGACAGGACGATACGGGTATCTTGTCAGTTATGAAGCCTTTGCACAGGTTGTTGCATCTATGGCAGATCAGTATGTGAAATTTATTAAAATTGCAAAACAACAAGATTTCAGAAAAAAAGTTCCAGCGATGAATATCATTCTATCTTCATTATTAGAGCGACAAGACCATAATGGATTTTCACATCAAAATCCGTCATTTATTGCTGCAACGTTAGATAGAGACAGAGATATAACATCTGTATATTTGCCAGCTGATAAAAACTTAATGAAACTTGCAATGGAAAAAACCATGCATTCATTTAACTCATTAAATGTAATTGTTTGTGGTAAAAAAATGTCTCGAACGTGGTTAACACTTGGAGAAGCTCAAAAACAAGCTGACGACGGTATTATGATTTGGGATAGATATTCAAATGAAAATCCTGATGTTGTTGTGGTGACAGCTGGAGATTACGTGACAGAAGAAGCCATGGCTGGAATGCAATGGGTTCGTTCAAAACTACCTGAATTAAAAATTCGATTTGTGAATATTTTTACGCTTGATGTCTTGAATGAGTCTGATTCTAGATTCGGAAAAGAAGAAATTTTAAATAAATTCTTAACACGAGATAAAGGTGTAGTATTTAATTATCATGGTTATCCAGATTCTATTAAAAAATTACTATTTGATTACGGGATTTCAGAGCGAATAATTATTAATGGTTATGAAGAGCACGGCTCAACAACATCGCCATTTGATATGAAAGCACGAAATGGATTATCACGATTTCAACTATTACGAGATGTCGCACATCTTGCGATGAATAATGGATCACTTGATTCTGATACTTTTGAAGAAACTGCAAAATGGGTTGCAGAAAAGTTAGAATGGGAACGAAACTATATTATTGAAAATAGGGTAGACCCAGATTCAATTAAAAACTGGGAAGTAGATTAAAAGCAGATTTCTGCTTTTTTGTTATAATATATTTAATAAAAATAGTTTTATTTTTATTTTAAATTGATATTATGGTTATATGAAAAAATATCACCTTGTAGCAAGTATCGACGTTTTACGTCATGGAGAAAAAGACCAAAAAGGTCAATTAACAGCAGATGGGTTTTATCAATCTGCAATGAAGGCTATAAACATACAGCATCTAAGTGGTGATGTTCATGTGTATCATAGTGGAAATAACCGTGTCATGAAAACGGTTTCAACAATTCATAATTTACTAAACAAGGACGCTGAGTATCTACATAATGATAATTTTGGAAAAGATATAAACGACCATGCTGAAGGAACAAAAGAGCTTTTTGAAATTGATGACCATATCGATAATAGATTACATTTTCTAAATGATCCAAAAAATAAAGGGAAATATTTTTCAACATGGGGTCCAGAACCTGATGTTAGAAAGAGAAATCAGCGTACTCAAGATTTTTTGAATCTAGATGATATTTCTCCAGAAGCTGGAATTACAGACAGTCCTAAAAAAATTGCGCAGAATGCATTATCGTTGGTCGCAGAACAAATTGAATCTGTATTGTCCACAAAATACCACATACGTGAAAACTTTATTAATGGAACACACGAACCAGTTGTAATGTCTGCAATATTTTATTTTTTAAATTATTTTAAATTTGGAAAAAATGATTTTGTAGAACATGTTGGCGGTTCTGTTGATTATACAGAAGGTTTTCATATTAAAATTTTCCAACGTAGAAATGGTGAACATTTATTACAGTTCTATTTCAGGGATTATATGATTGATTTTAGATTAGAAGAATTAAAAGATTTTATAAATAGTTAATTAGCTAATTAGCTATTTTTTTATTTAAATTTTATTTGCTATAATGTAATTATGAAAAAAACAGCAAAAAAAGTAGAGCAAATTTTGGTAATCAATCCAGGTTCAACATCAACGAAATACAAAGTCTTTGATGAAAAGGGAAATGTTCTCGATGAACATAATTACAAAATTAGCGAAGTTAAAGAAGAGGGGGATTTTCTATTAAACTTAGAAAATGTTATTAAAATCGGTATTCGTGTAGTTCATGGTGGTGATATCTCTGAAACGTCAAAAATTACAAAAAAGTTAAAGAAAAAAATTGCAGATTATATTGATTTTGCACCAATCCATAATACACGTGCCATTGAGACCATTGAAAAAATGGAAAAACATTTTCCAAAAACAGCATTGTTTGCATGTTTTGATACTGCGTTTCATACGACAATGCCAGAGCACTTATCGACCTATGCTATGCCTGTTGCGTTGGCTAAAAAATACAAGCTAAAAAAATATGGCTTTCACGGTTTGGCTGTTCAGTCAGGTTATGAGAAATTCAAAAAAAAGCGAAAAGAACAAGGATTAAAAGTTCCTAAAAATATTATATTTGCGCACCTTGGTGGTGGAGATTCTATTACCGCTGTAAAGAATGGAAAATCATTTTATACCTCTATGGGATTAACACCTATCTCTGGAATCATGATGGCA
>JAJOLB010000046.1 GCA_021129535.1 Minisyncoccota bacterium | reverse complement strand
TCATTTTTTTCAGTATTTTGTCCTTTTTCGTTATTTTTACTCATATTTTATAATAATAAGTAACAATTTATATTTGTTACTCCTTCATATTACACGACTCTCTATTTTTTGACAAGTTTTTCATGTTCATGAATTTTATGTAAATAATATGAAAACTAACCAAACATTATTATAACTGTGCAGACAGGTATAACAAAATAAAGTAATTCTCCTTGCCTTTTTAAAAATTGAGTACTATATTTAACCTATATGAAAAGTAACTCCAAAAAGTCCTTACAAGAACTTATCCTTGATTTTATATCAAATAAAAAGGCAATACGTCACAAAGATCTCGGTAAACATATTGAAATAGTAATTGAAAAGTCACCTGATGATTATTGTGGAAATACAAAGCCTAAATACGCTATAAACAGAACCATCAAAAAAATGATCGATGATGATGTTATTGATGAACACGAAACAGACTTTTCATCATTTCTATCATTAACAAAAACTGGACGAAATAAACTGCGTAATATAAAATTATCATCACAAAATCATTTAGTTTCGACTGACTGGGATAGATACTGGCGAATTGTTATTATTGATATTCCAGACACACGGAAAAGCGAGCGTGATGCTCTGCGTTACATATTAAAAAAGGCTCAATTTATTCAAATAAAAAATTCCATGTGGATTTCACCCTTCCCTATGGAACACATCATGATTAGCATGAAAAATGATTTGGACCTCAACGAGGAGTTAATGATTTTTGTAACAGACAAGCTCGACCCAGGAACAGAACAACTATTAGAACAAAGATTTATTGAAAATAAAAAAGAAAGTATTTAATTTTCTTTTTTTCCTATAAAATGATTTAATAAGAAAAATAACTTATAATAAATATATGCAAAAAATTACAGGAACGAAAGTTCGAACGCCAGAAATGATGAGAAAATACTATGAAGTATCAAATGAGCGAAAAGCTGCAAAATCTAAGGGGGAATTTATTCCTCACCCTTTTGCAAATATTTTAAATAAAAATATCATTTCATTTAATTATTGGGTCATCATTAATAATGATTTCCCTTACGATGCCATAGCTAACGTAAGTCATATGATATTACCAAAACGTAAATTCTCTTTTGACTGGAAATTAATGAATGCAGTAGAGCGTGCAGAATTAGACCAATTAAAGCAAACTGGCTATATTTCAAAAAATTACGATGTTATTTGGGAGAACCTACCTATCGGACAAACAATTCCCGGGCGATTTCACCTACATCTATTAAAATTAAAACGTTATGAAATAAAAAAAGAAAGCTAAATGCTTTCTTTTTTTATTTATCTCTAAAATGAACTAAAATATGAACCCCACCAATCCCAAATAACAACGATTAAAAATACAACGAGAACAACCATTAAAAATCTATAAATAATACCTAACATATTATTTATTTAAAAATGATTCCAAGACTGCTAATTGTTCACGTGTATTTGCGCCAAGAGCTTCTTTTGCATCTATTTGTACTGATTTAATAATCAGACCCTCGTCGAAAGCCATTTGAACTAAATCAGTAAGATAATATTCTCCTTGTGCATTGTCGTTATTAACACGTGCCAAAGACCTTAAAGCCCATTTTTTATCAAGACAAAAATACGCAGGATTAACTTCGCGAACAAGGAGCTCTGCCTTTGTTGCGTCTTTTTTCTCTACAATTTTTGTAATAACACCGTTATTATCTCTAATAATTCTACCAAAATTATAGAATTGGTTTTCAAACAATTCATCGTCTTCTATGACGGTTGTTGCAATGACAATTTTTGTATCAGAACTGTGTTTTGTATCAGTTAATATTTCTAAAGTTTTCTTTGAAATATACGGTTGATCAGCATACAAAACAATAACGGTATCTGCGTTACTTTCCTCTAATAATTTTTTTGTTGCCATCAAGGCGTGTCCTGTCCCCTTTTGTTCTTTTTGTTCAACATAGAGGCATGTGTCATCAAGATGTTTCTCTATCATTTCACCCTTGTAGCCAACAACAACAATAGGTTGATTCTTTGAAAAAGACGATGATGTATCTACCGCATAATTAATCATTGGAATTGCATTAAGCTTAGTAAGAGCCTTTGGAATGTCACCACCCATTCGGGTCCCCTTTCCAGCTGCCAAAATAACCACCTGTGTATCTGTATTCATATAGATAAAATGATAGCACATTTACCTTTTTTATTAAGTAAAAAAACTTTACAAAAATAAAAAAACACTACATAGTGTTTTTTAAAAAAAATGTGAGCCTTCAGCAGATGCGACCCAATAAATTCATTGTAGGATAATGCTTTTTTAGCTATATATTCATATTCTGAATAAGCCTTCTCGTGCCTTCTACTTTCAAGAAAAGGTTACAAACGTTACACAGATACGAGTTATAAGGTTACAGTGCACTGTTGTTATGGCACATGCCTATGGTCGTCGTGATAAATTACGTATTTATATATTGCCAAATCCAATAGAGAAAAAATTAAATTCCCCCAGCGCAAGTTGAATTACTAAAAAATGTAAAAGAAACTCATATGCCACGAAGTCAGGATAAAATGTTTGTCGAAAGTGTTGCCTATCAAGAAGCACTACCACAAATGCTCGAATACGAAGGTGTGAGGGTAAACCAAAGGGAGACAAGAGAAATCGTATTTCATTTACCTCAACTATGATTAAATCAGGGCTTATTAAGTTTCCAAGAAAGGGTTGCGAAGATCTTATCAATAAACTGGTTCGCTTTGGGGTAGAAAAACACGATGATCTCGCTGACGCATTTTCACTACTTATAAGTGCAACGACGGCAAAACATAGTAAAGAAAGCACTCGGCTTTTTATGGCTATGGACGGTGACACTTGTTATTATTCTAGTTATATTGATATAGAAGCTGAATAGAAATGCTTGACATATATGTTTATATCTGATAATATTGTAATTGAATCGATAAACATACACACGAGGTGTATGTTTTGGATATTTATCACAATTAAATATTTATATGTATGGAAAGTATACTTAAAGCATTAAACAAGACATCACAGATGATGCAAAAACTAGCGCAAGCTGGATTAACGGAAGAATTAAAGAATAATATTATTAATTCACCAGAAAATAAAATGGCTGAAACAATGATTACATCAATTTCTGGTAATATTAAAAACAAACTTCTAACACAGATCCACACTGACAAAACAGCTATCGTACGAAAAATGTACGGTGCAGATGCATGTTTTAAAGACCTGTTCAGGTCACTTTGTGGTCACACCAAGCAGAAAAACCTAAACAGCATTCCTGCTCTTGTGGAAAAATTAAAAGAAAATAATCTTTTATTCTCTTCAAGAAAACTAGGAGTTGATTACATCAAAGCAGGTGTAAAAAGTGGAATTCACGAAAAAGGATTCTCCTACCTCTTTGCCTATCTTAACAAATATGGAAACGTCTTCGCTGCGAACGTGTACTTCGTCTCTGGTGATCTGGTGATATTCGTGTTCCAATTGTCGGACACCTATAAGTGGCGTGCGAGCCGTGCTCATCGCATTGTGGTACCTGCTACAAAATTGAAATCTAAGAGCTAGACTCTTAGATCCTTAAATATTTAGACCCTTTCTTCAAGATTGGGTCTTTTTTTCTTATCACATTTTGTCAGCAGGAAAAAATTATACCTCAGGGCACCTTCTCTTGGCTTCGCCAATTCACCTTGTTTTTGATATATACTACACAGGTACTCTTTTGTTGTGTTTGGTACTCGTCATTGATACTCAACATAAAAGAGATAAACAAACACGTATTACCTTAACTTCAACTGCGATCAAATCTGGAAAGATTAAATCCACGTAAAGGATGTGAACAGTTAATTGAACATAGATAAGCACGCTGACGAATCAACATGGCTTATAACATTTATGGATGGTGATACTGTATATTATACGGATTATGTAAATATGGATTAAAATGAAGCATAAAATAAAAAACACCATTAATTTATTATAGTGTTTTTTATTTTCCAATCTTCTTACTTATCTCTTTGATACTCACAACTTCTTTTTTAATAGATTCAACAAACAATCTATAAGCATGCCTGTTTTCTTTTTTATAAATAATTGGATGGCCTAAAATTTGCTTGCACTCTTTGCAAGTCAAAGGCTTCAGTTCTGAAATTTTCTTGTACTGATTATCACTAATCTTCATAGGATGGAGTACACGATCCATATACATACGACGTAGAGATCCTGGTCCGTCTTTTTGATAGTAGGCAATGTGATTATTGCATTTACGACAAGAAATATCTAGAAGCTGTGACCGTCCTCGAGCAGATTTATATTTGTCTGATTTGAATTTCATGGAATAAGTATATAAAAAAAGTGCACATCTGTTAATAGATGTGCACTGTGAATAGTCATATTCCTAGAAATAAATTATAAACTTCATGAGCAATTTTCTGAGGCTCACCTTTACTTACCAACTGAATATCAATGATCTGATCAAAAGATCCAGATTTAACAATCTTTACTTATCTCGAGAGTGAGTGGTTGAGTTTGTAATTTCTTTAAAAACAAAAAACACTCAAATTGAGTGTTTTTTTGTCATGTTTATTTCATTAAGTTTTTTATTAAATCAGAATCACGAGCTATAATATATCTTTGGGAGTGTGAGAAAATTAATTTGTTTAGATTGCGAACTTCTAATCTATTAATTTTTTTATAAAGGATATCATCTTTTATTGGAGTTTTTCTCATTATCAATATGAGCTCTTTAGATATTGGGAAAATAACCTCTACTCCTTGTGTCTCAACACCAACGCTAAAGGGACCTTGTTCTAAGGCAATTGGATGATTCATAAAAACTGGTTGATCACTTGTAATAAAGCTTGTTAAGAGGGGTGCTTCTAGAATGAGCCATGTTTTGTTGTATAGAATTTTATCGATGGTAGTTACACCCAGTAACATCATTTGTACTGTTAGTTCTTTTGGTACCTTAACCTTATATCTATCTTCATTAACGCAATCAAGAATTTTTTGTACATCAATTTCATTTTCATAGTCTTCCTCTAGAATTTTATTGTACATATCTTTTATATTTTCTTCATTCTCAAACATTTTCTTTATACCTTGATTGACTCTTTGTTCTTCAATTTCAGATACAAATTTATGAAATAGAGGATTTCTTGTATACATAAGTGCTATAAAAGTTGAAAGCTCAAATCTCTCTCTTTCAGTTATATTTTTTCTCTCTATTAATTTTCTAATTATTGGAGCGGAAGCTGTTTCTGAGTCACCTAATAAATCTTCTATCATATCGGGATATTCTATATATCCACTTGTATCAACTTTTTCCAAACCAAACTGTTTTCTCATTCTTTCCGCTGATTCAGGGCTTCGTTGTTTATGCTTATTAAAATCAACTGTGTAGAATTTATATTTATGGAATGTTCCATTTTTACCCTGCTTATTAATCTTGCCTGTAGACTTATTCAAAACAAAAACATGAGCTTGATTATTGGTAAATCCTTTAACATAAAATTGAGGAAGATAGTG
The DNA here is from genome assembly GCA_021129535.1 of Minisyncoccota bacterium. GTDB lineage: Bacteria > Patescibacteriota > Minisyncoccia > Phycocordibacterales > UBA1006 > UBA1006. Next base: position 13,072 of record JAJOLB010000046.1, on the reverse strand, counting down.
ATGTTTCTTACTTGGCATATTTTAATTATATCAAAAATACAAAAACAAAAAGCACTCAATCGAGTGCTTTTTGTTTTACAACTTACAAAGAGTTTATTACAACCCTTCTCGTGCTAGCTGTTAATGGTGATCCCACGGAGAATCGAACTCCGATTTCTAGGATGAAAACCTAACGTCCTAACCGTTAGACGATGGGACCAAATTACCGATTGGTACAAAAAGATATTATCATATATATCTTTTTTTGCAATTGTAATTAACTATCGCTTTTTAAAATATAATCATTTCATTCTTTATTTTAAATAAGCTCCGTATAAAGTAAATATATAAATTATAGATTTGTTATTTATCTAAACCATGAACTCGATAACGTCTCCGTCTTTTACGATATATTCTTTTCCTTCTGTACGCAATTTTCCAACAGCACGTGCATCAGCAAAAGAACCCACCTCTATCAATTCATCAAATGAAATAATATTTGCCCGAATGAATTTATGTTCAAAATCTGTATGAATAGCAGCACCTGACTGAGGAGCAGTAGACCCAATTTTAACCGTCCAAGCGCGTGTTTCCTTAACACCTGTTGTAAAATATGTCATAAGACCGAGCAGTGTATACGATTTCTGAATCAATACATCAATACCATCGTCATTGTGTCCGATGTCATCCTTCATCATTTCCCTGTCCTCTCCATCAAATTCTGATAAATCAAACTCTGTCTTTGCATCAAGGACAACAAACTGCGAACCAGCAGATTCAATTTCATTAGTAATTTTTTTAAACATTTCAATATCTGTCTCATCAAGATTTTCCCCGCCAGTTTTTTTATTTAAACCGTAAATAACAGGTTTCATTGTTAGTAGATGTAATGATTTGATAACGTCTCTCTCTTCGTCTCTTAAATCAACAGAGTTCGCAAGCTTTTCGTCTTCAAGTGTAGTCAAAATTTTTGCACAAATATCATTTTCTATTTTAGCATCTTTGTCTCCCCTTTTTACATCCTTTGCTAGTTTAGTAATTCTATTTTGCACAGAATCCATGTCAGCCAAAATAAGCTCCATATTTATAACCTTTATATCACGCAATGGATCAATATTTCCATAAACATGTATTTGTTCAGTACCTGTCTCATCTGAGGTCGCAAAAATCCTTACCATATGTAAGATAGCATCAACCTCACGAATATTAGAGAGAAATTTATTTCCGAGACCTTCCCCTTTTGACGCACCTTCAACAAGTCCTGCAATATCTACGAATTCAATAGCTGCTGGTATTGTTTTTTCTGTTTTAGAAAATTCTGATAAATCATATAGACGTTTATCAGGAACAGCAACAACACCAACAGAAGGGTCAATTGTGCAAAATGGATAATTTTCTGCTGGCACTGATTTTTTTGTAAGTGCATTAAATAAGGTAGATTTACCAACATTTGGTAAGCCTACAATTCCAATAGATAACATACCTATTTTTGTTTTGATTGCCAGCTAGCAACCAATTTCTGAATTTCTGCCTGATTCTCACGCATTACCTGCATCATTGCCATTTGTTCATTTTGACCTTGTTTTTTCTTTGTTTCAATTTGTGCTTGAATTTTTTTGAAAAAATCTGGATTCTCTGAAACAAGAGCAATAATCATGTTCTGTTGATCTTGTGGTAAATGCTTCATCTTTGCCTTTACCATTTTTTTAATTAAAAAGTCTTTAACTCCCATAATATTATTATAATTAATTTATTAATATATTTATATACTATCAAATATGAACGCTTTTACAATAAAGCCTATTTACAATAGAGATTAAATAATGCATTTATTTTTCTATGTGTAATAATTATACTACTTGTACGTCATATATTATGAAGAAAACAGACAGACAACAATATAACGATCAGTTCATGGAATACTACGAAAAATATCACAACGATATCTTTCGCTTTTGCATGGTAAAGACACGTAGCCGCTCAAAATCTCTAGAAATAACCCAAGAAACATTTATGAAATTTTGGGAATACCTTATTAAAGGTGATGACATTAAGCAAGAACGTTCATTACTTTATCGAATTGCAAGCAACCTGATTATTGATTCTTATCGTAAAAAAAAGGATATCCTTGTAGAAGATTTCACCGCAGGTGAATATGAACATCATGTAAAATATGATGACTCACAAAAACAAGAAGATATACTGGACGGTAGAATAATAATTGACCTTCTTCATGAATTACCAGAATTGAGTCGTGAAATTATTACCTTACGTTTTATTAATGACTTTTCCATATCGGAAATAGCAAAAACAATAAAACGTGACAACAAAACTGTCTCTGTTTACTTGCATCGTGGGATCAAGCAATTACGCAAAATTATAGAAAATTATGAAAAATAACAACGAACAATTTGAAAATTTCATACGTGATTTTGACACCATCAAAATGACTACCACAGAAAAAAACGAGATACGTGAAAATCTCGAGTTTTTTGCAAACACCTATACACCACAACCAAGTCCGTATTTTCACCATGTCTCATTTTTCAAAAAAACACTTGCTGTAGCACTTATTGCCCTATTGTCATTCTCTGCATCAAAACCAGCATCTGCAAAGGCTTTACCAGGAGAATTGCTTTATAATGTAAAAATTATTCATGAAAAAATAGAAGCTGCACAAATCAAAGAGCCAAATGAAAAAGTAACCTTTGAAATCAAACGAACTGAAACACGAATTCGTGAGGCGGTTCAGTTAGCAGAAACAAAAAAACTTGATACAGTAAAACAAGTAAAACTAGCCCATGACATAAAAAAACATGTTAAGGATATTTCAAAAAAAATAGAGGAAATTAAAATAGAAGACCCAGAACAGGCACTTGCCCTCAATTCAGATTTAAAAACAACACTAAAAGTAAATTCTGAAGTTTTAAAAGAAGTAAGTAAAAAGAAAACAAAAAAGAGAAAAAAAACTTCTCGTAAAAACAAAAAATCTAAAATTACACCAGAAACACAACCACCTGTGGGAACACCAATTACTCCAAACGATTCAGAAAATGAGATAAAATTAGAAGAATCTTTACTTGAATCAAATACAAACAATAAACCAGAGGATCAGGTAGTTATAGAGGATCAAGTAGTTATATTAGAGAGTACGGTAAAATCAGAATCAACATCACCATTACCTGAAAACAGTATTCTTACAGAAGAAATTCTTGATAACAACAAAGATACCACTGAAATAGAAGAAAACATCATAGAAGACAATGAAGATAATACTGAATCTTTTGCTGATTTCATCCTAGACTCCATTGAGAATGACATAGAAAAAACAGAAATCATCAATAGTGCAATAGAGGAGGAAATCATCGCAGAGGAAGAAGTAAAAACTATAAAAGAAGAAGTCTCTACAATAGAAGAGCCTATTATTACCACTGACGATATAAATTCTGACGACACAATAAATCATGAAACAGAAATCATCGCAAAGGAAGAACTAGAAACTATCAAAGAAGAAGTCTCTACAATAGAAGAGCCTATTATTGCTATTGATATAAATCAAGAAGAGAATATCAATGATGCAACAGAGGAGCAAAATATTGCCGAGAAAGACGTAGAGCTTGATACCATTTTAGATTTGAAAACAGAAATACCATCTCTTGAATATACCATAATTGATGAAGAGAAATTAAAACTATTATTCCTTGAAATATCAAAAGACCGAGATATTGAAAATAATATATTTGTTCAGAAACTTATTGAGGAAGAAAAATTTGGACAAGCCTATGTTGCTATTCAAAATGAAATTGAAAAATTATCTGAATTGAAACTAGAACGTGAACTTAAAACTGAATTAGGGATTAATATTGAATGATATCAATTCATATAAAAAATACCTTTAAACAAAAAGGTATTTTTTATTCGATAATTTCTATTGTCCCAAGGTCTTCGGTCTCAGTCTTGTTCTCTTTGTTATTTTTATGTTTTGCAAAACGCCCAGCACCAAGCATAAGAATAAAAGCCGCAAGAGTATAATATATCGAATTATTTTCAGCCTCTTCTGTTTCATTAACGGCCAAAGAAACTGGATTTTCATCACCAAAGTTAACCTTCAATTTATTTGGATTATCTCTTAAATACTCTTCAAGGTATGCATCCGTTGAATTTCCAAAAAAATCAAAGTCTGCATCCTTTAATTTTTTAAAATCAGACAATTCTTCTTTTAAATTGTCGTCAGGTTTTTCAACAAAAACGTCAACTGCTTTTGATTTTTTAGCCACATATTTCTTTATCTTCTTTTTCTTCTTTATTTTCTTTTTCTCTGGAAAATATGAAACAGGTCTCCCTGCATTGGATAGTAACTGAATAGGTTTTTCAAATTGCACATTTGGTGTAAAACCTAATGTCTTATATAGAATATGTATTTTATTTTTAGAATTTACGTATGACATTCTTGGAAATTGATATATTTTATTATTCCAAATAATTTTCCAAGAACTCAAATCAATAATTTTATTAGTACTATTTTCTATGACAACTCCGTCAAAAGGATTCACAGATATTATCTTTAAACTATTAGGAGTCACAATTATATTTTTTTGAATATGCGAATCAGGATCATCACCATTATCAAAAGATAGTTTTGAACTATAATACTCAAACGAAACAATATAATTTCCTGAATTTCTATATCTATAATTCTGATCTACTCTTTCATTTGATTCTAAATAATCACCATTTCCAAAATTTACATAATAATATCCATCAAGCTCTCTGGTTTTTTTACCTTCATTTATATAAAATACGCCAAGTTTATAGTTAAAATCTGATTGGGCAACTATTACATCGGGAAAATCTAAATATGCCTGATAATATGGTGCTGCATAAATAACATTTAACTCTTTATTCTCATCTTTACTCTCGTCTTTACTATCACTATCAGTATTAATGTCTGAATCACTTGAATTTCCACCAGATGTACTATTTTCTATTCCAGGGCTTGGTATCCCAGAAAACCAAGAAGATGAAATTCTTTGTAGACTTTTACCATCTCCATCTGCACCTGTTTCTGGGTTATATGCATAGGTATAAATATGGTTTTTATTTTCATCAGCAATTACAAGCTCTTCTCCTGTGTTCTTTAATGAAAACGAGGATTTAATGTACTTTATATCCGAACCAAGTTCAGATTTTGCTATGGAAATATCCTTAACAATAAGAGCCCTTTCGCCGTCAGCCAGATTTGTAAAATTATCAGGATTAAGTCCGTGATATGTATCACCTTCATAAAAATACCAGTTTTCTATTTCAATAGAATTACCAGTATTATAAATTTCTACCCATTCCCTATTAGCATCAGAACCCTCTGGGTTATACATAATTTCTGAAATCTCGATTGACGCATAAGAAAAAGAAAAGCTACATAAAAATACATATATAATTATACTTATCTTTTTCATCATAATTATTTAAATATATTTTTCAGTACGTCTTCTGAAACCTCCTTTGGTTTATTATGATTGTTTTGTTTTTTTAAGGTCTTAGTTTTTTGTATTGACTTGAAAACGAGATTAGCTTTATTCCCGCCAAAAACTGAATCTATTTTTGAAGACTTTGATTTAACATTTTTAATATTTTTCTTTGTTTTAAAATCGCTATTTTTATTATGCTCATTGTCCCCTGTTTTCCTGCCTTTATTAACATCCAAAGCCTTATCAAGCATTGCTGCAAGCGAAGATTTTGTTTTTGTATCAGCACTACGTGTTGTTTTTTTGTTTATTTTAACTGAACTAAGGTTTGATATTTTTTTCTTTACAGTTGAACTCACCTCTTGTCTTTTTTTGCTAGACTGAGTTGCCTTTTTGTTAATATTTTCTACTACTTCACTATTTTTTTTACCTTCTTTTTTATTACTCGTAAAATTCTTAACATCAAATTTATCAAGCAATGCATTTAATTTAGGCGAAACAACCTTTTTCATTTCTAATTCTGCCCCCTTTTCATAAACCTCTTTCAAGTCTTTTTTTAGTGGACTCTCGAAATTATGAGAGTCTTTATTTATTACAGGTAATGAGTCCTTAAATGTTTTCTTTTCTGTTTTTTTGGCGATATCTTTTGGGTTATTAATTCTCCTTTTTTGTGGTTTTTTAACAGGTTCATACCATTTTTCAATATTCCCTTCTACAACATGTCGTTCAGCAGCGAATTCATATCGCGAATTTGCAATAATATGTTGTTTCATTGAGACAGTTTGTGGCTCAATCGGTGGCAATGTCCCAGCTGAAAACGGACGGGAACCAATTCCATCAATCATGAGTGATAAATAAATTTGAAATTTACCAAGGTTTACAATATCCTCGGCAGTAAAGGTCGGTGCAAATTGCTTTTCAAAAACCTCGGCATCGGTTGCTCCAATTCTGAATGTAATCATGGTTCCCACGTTACCAAAAATTGCCGCAGCTACAGCCTCCTCCATCTGGTCAACATATTGATGTGCAACCGTCAGGTTCAGTTTATACTTTCGGGCCTCGGCCAAAATATCAGCAAATGATTCATTAGCAAAGTTCTGAAACTCATCAACAAAGAAAAAGAACGGTGGCAAAGCTTTAATTCCACTAGCACCAACGTCCGCGCGACTCATCGCTGCGAGATATAATTTTGTAATCAACATTCCACCTAGCAGGTTTGCGTTTGATTCTCCAACCTGCCCTTTTGAAAGGTTTACTAATAATATTTTTTTGTTATCCATCATTTCACGAATATTAAATGAGGTTTTTTCCTGCCCAATAATGTTTCGTACTGTTGGGTTAGAGGTAAATTGTCCAATCTTGTTTTGAATGGCGGCACCAGCCTCTCGTGCATATCGCGGATCCCATTTATTATATTCATCAACCCAAAAGGCCCTTACCGACGAATCAGTAATGTTTTTAATAACCATGTCTCGATAATCCTTCTCGGCAAGCATCCTATTAACACCTAACAATGTAGCACCTGGAAATTCCAACAAAGCAAGTAATGTATTAGAAAGAATATATTCCATTCTTGCAGAAAATGAATCTGGCCATATTTTTTTGAATGATGAAATAAGCCCTGCCATGACTAAATGGCGCTGGTCAACATCAACATTTTCTAAAACATTAAATGAGATTGGAAAATCAGTATCAAATGGAGCAAAATAAACAACATCTCTAACACGATGTTCTGGAATATATTCAATTAATGCATCAATAGCTGAACCATGTGGATCAACAAAACACATCCCTTCTCCATTTAGAATGTCCTGAGCCGCCATATTTTCCAGAAGAGTAGATTTTCCCATACCTGTTTTACCAATAACATAGACGTGACGTGACCTATCAGAATTTCTGATTCCGAATTTCGTTTTTCTGTTTCTATAATCTGTAAGACCAAAATATGCGATTTTATCTTCTTGTGACATAAATGTATTATATCACAAGAACATGACTATAAACATAATCATCCAAAGCACCAAAGTCATATCCTAAATTGAAGTTCCTGTTCAAAATTATCATCTGGCACATAGGTTTGTTCTATCTCTGTAACGACTGTTAATAGCGTTCTATTACCTAAATTATCATAGGTATATTCATAGGTTTCTCCATTAGTAAAAACAACCTTAACCAAACGGTTTAGGCTGTCGTATTCATAGGTACAAACCATAACGAGCATTTACATCATTGATAATACCATGTTTATTCTACAATTAATAATACTGTCCACACAAAAACACAGGAATTCCACATAAAAAAATTCCAAAAAATATTTGAAATGTTATTATCAAAAACATGAATACAGTAACAACAAAAGAAACTAAAAAACTTGTAAATAATTTTAGAACTCCACCACAAAATATAGATGCTGAACGTGCACTATTAGGGTCTATTATGATGCGTCCTGTTGCTTTATTGGAAATCATTGACTCAATCAACGAGGATGATTTTTATGTACAAAAACACAAACTGATATTTAGAGTCATGATTGAGCTTTCACGTGTTGGTGACCCAATTGACCTTGTCTCTGTTGCTGAAAAATTGCAGTCAATGAATCTTCTTGACCAATCTGGTGGGATTTCCTATTTAAATGATGTGGCAAACACCGTGCCTAATGCGTCCAATCTAGAATATTATGCAAAAACAGTTAACGGGAAATCTATTTTACGGAAACTTATTACTGCTGGTGATTTTGTAACGCAACTAGGTTTCGAAGAAGCTTCAGAGGTAGAGGAAGTCCTCGACAAGGCAGAGAAAAAAATATTTGAAATTACCAACAATCCATCTGCCGGTAAGAAATTTATCAGTATTAAGGATATTATTCCAAAATCATGGGAAAAAATTGAAATGCTTGCAGAAGGCGGACAATTGCGTGGAGTTCCAACAGGATACGATGCAATAGATAGTATTCTATCAGGATTCCAAAAATCTGATCTTATAATTCTAGCTGCGAGGCCGTCAACCGGTAAAACTGCCCTAGCCCTTGATATTGCACGAAAGGCAGCTGTGGACCACAACATTCCTATCGGATTTTTTTCTCTGGAAATGAGTGCTGACCAGCTTACTGACCGAATGCTCTCTGCAGAGTCTCAGGTTGATTCATGGCGTATGCGTACAGGTAAAGGGCTTACAGACGATGATTTTGCACGCATATCAGTAGCAATGGAAACATTATCAAAGGCTCCAATCTACATCGACGACAAACCAGGAAACACAATTTTAAACATGCGTTCAACAGCACGACGATTAAAGGCTGAACATGGGTTAGAAATTATTTTTGTTGATTATATGCAACTAATGAACACGTCAAAACGTTATGACTCTATGGTAAATCAAGTTACTGAAATTTCCCGTTCACTGAAATCACTTGCACGTGAATTAGATGTTCCTGTTGTTGCTTTGTCACAATTATCTCGTGCGGTTGAGACACGTGGCGGAAAACCGCGACTATCTGACCTTCGTGACTCTGGTTCAATCGAGCAAGATGCTGATGTTGTTATGTTTCTACACAAAGACCGAAACGAGGACGGTGTAGGTCGTTCTCAAATCACAGATATATTAATTGAAAAACATCGAAATGGTGCTGTTGGGCACTGCCAGTTGTTTTTCGATGAGGCGCGAACAACATTCCTGACGCTCGATAAAACACATACAGAAAATTCAGTTGACTCACTTGATAACGAATTTTAAATAGACAAAGGAATGTGACGACTATTAAAAATTCATGGAAAAATAGATGTTCGTCAGAACATCTATTTCTTATTAAAAAACAAATACGATGTATTTGTTTTTTAATGCTTATCTATCAGGCGGAATATTATAGTAATTAATCATATATTTTGCTGTTGTTCTAAATGGGTCAAGCAATGTTTGTGATGAATATTTTACCTTTTTAGGGTCTACTGTATAGAGAAATACAATAAATTCAGGTTTATAGGCTGGAAAATAACCAAAAAATGAATGTAAATTTCTATCTTTATAATATCCTCCCTCAGGATGAGCTATTTGTGCAGTACCAGTTTTTGCAGCAACACTATGGTGAGGTAATTTTACATCACCATTTCTATAATTATCAAAAACATTTACAAGCATTCTTGATATTTCACCTGCTGTTTCAGGACTGATAACTTGCTCCCCTTTGTCACTATAATCTATTTTTTTTGAAAAACCATTAGTATATTCAATTTCTTTTATCAGGTGTGGTACTAGAGTTTTTCCATCGTTGGTAAGTGCAGATACAGCCTTTATAAATGACATAGGAGATGTTGCTATTCCTTGTCCAAATGAAATATTAGCAAATTCGATGTCTCTATTGCTTTTCAAGTTAGAAGTTAAACCTGTAACATCATTTGGTAAATCAATTCCTGATTTTTCTTTAAAGCCGTATTTTTCAAAATAATCTCTAAAAGATTTTTTACTTATTTTTTTTGAAATAAAAACCATTCCTGTGTTTAATGATTGATTCAAAACATCCTGCATGTTGACCAAACCACGACCACGTTTATCAAAGTTACTTATAGTATATTTACCTATTTTTACAGAACCCTTGTCGTAATACTCTGTTTTTGCATTAATAACACCATCATTAATACCCATAGCAACAACTAATGGTTTTATAACTGAACCAAATTCGTAAACATTACTAACAAGAGGGTTTTTAAATACAGCTAACGACTCTTTCTTAAAATTATTATTATCATAATTTGGTAGCGATGTCATTGCGTGAATTTCCCCTGTTTTAGCATGCATAATAATACCACCTGTTACTTGTGAATTCCATTTTTCTTGGATAGATTCAAGATTCTTTTCAAGAAAGATCTGCAGCTGAGGATCAATAGTGCCTATTATATCACCCTCGATTTCTGTTTCTGGACCTATAATATCCTGAACTCCGTGCAGTGTTCGGGCAAAGAAATTGGTATATAGATCAGAATTTTCCCTTTTTAAATTTCCCTCATAGAAATTTTCAAGACCATATCTTCCCCCAAAATTATCATCCTTGTCATAACCTAGAAAACCTAGCACATGAGAAGCAGTTGACTTTAATGGATAGGTACGCCATTTCTCACTATGTAGACCAATTTTTCGTCCTAATGTTTTTTTAATCGCTTCACCATCCTCCTTTGATAAATGATTCACAATTTCTATATAAGTACGTTTATTTTGTGAAATACGTTTTGTAAATAAATTTTTATCTAAGGGTGAAAATTCATTGATGGTTTCAAAAATAAAATCTTTGTCAGATTCTTTTATTTTTGATGGGTTTACTGATATTTTATATCCTTTTTTTTGACCAGCAGCAAGAACTTTATCGCCATTTTTATCCTTAAAATAAATATTTCCACGCTCAAATGCATTAAAAGTAGAGACAACATATTGACCATCAGCTTGTGCTCGTAACCGCTCTCCTATTCTAATTTGTATATGAAAAAGATTCGCAATCAATACGAATCCAACAAGCATGACTCCGGCAAAAACATATCTTAAGCGTATATTAAATTGTTTTTGTTTTTTATTCATAACAAAAAGACTATCGACTGTTGTAAGCAACCTTTGAGTCGCCTTTCACGTCAACATATGCAATATCACCAACAGAAACTAAATTATAATTATCTGGAATACCCATAACAATAACATTAACAATATCAAAATATTTTGTTTCAAGTTCCGCAATTTCAGTTTCTAATTCTGATATTTTATCATTTTTTAGTTCCATACTCGACGCAGACAACGTCGTGCTTGCAATAGCATAAGAATATGACGTAAACGAAATAACAATACTCAAGAGCATACCTAAAATAATTCTTCTTTTTATTTTTTGTTTCTTATTCATATAGTTATTTTTTTATTAAAATTCTTAATTTTGCACTTCGTGACCTTCTATTCTCTGAAAGTTCTTCACGACTTGCTACTTGCGGTTTTTTTGTTAAAAGAGATGCAAACCCCTCTTTATTCTTTTCCTTAAAAAATCTTTTTACAATTCTATCTTCGATGCTATGAAATGTAATAATCACCATTCGTCCATTTTTAGATAAAAGATTAAATCCCTTTTCTAAAACATCCTTTAATGCGCCCATTTCATCATTTACAGCAATGCGTAATGCCTGAAATGTTTTTGTTGCTGGATGAATTTTCCCATTTCTATATTTAGCAGGAACAGCGGCAGAAATAATTTCTGCTAAACGTAGAGTTGACCTAATCGGTTCATCATTCCTATATTTTAGAATTGCCTGGACAATATGCCATGCATATTTTTCCTCTCCATAATATTCTAAAATATCCATCAGTGATTCTTCAGACCATTCATTTACAATATCGTAGGCTGTAAATGGAATATCCTCTGAATCCCCCGACAAGGTCATAAGCAATGGACCATCAGTCATAAATGAAAATCCTCTTTCAGGGTTTTCAAATTGGTTAGAGCTCCACCCTAAATCAAGTAGTATTTTATCGACAGATATTAAATCCAATTTCTCAGCAATAATATCAATGTTTCTAAAATTATTATGTACAAGATTTATTTGAGGAGCCGCGTCTCGTAATTTACTCTTAGAAACTTCCAGGGCAGCCTTATCAAGGTCAATACCAACCAAAACCCCTGAATCTGATAATTGCTTGGCAATTTCCAAGCTATGACCTCCTCCATTAATGGTTCCGTCTACAACGACATCTGCAACACCCAAATCTAAACCATGTAAAACTTCATTCATTAAAACTGAAATGTGTGCCATATTAAATCATTCCATTTTCACCAAGTTTTTCTGCTAATACGTCAGCATTTTTACTCAGTTCAGATTGATAATTGACCCACTTCCCTTCGTCCCAAAGCTCTACACGATTTGCAAGCCCAATAACCATAACCTTTTGACCTAGTCCTGCGAAATCTTTCAAGAAATCTGGAATAAGAATTCTACCTGCCGAATCAATGTTTGTTTCAACTGCACCACCAAGAATAAATCTACTCATTGCTCGTGTATCTGATTTACCTATTGATAGGTCATCCATATTTTTTTCAACAAAATTTTTCCACTCTTTTAGAGAATATACAAACAATGCAGAATCAAACCCTCGTGTTATCACGACAGTTTTTCCAAGCTCTTTACGAAATTTTGATGGTAATGATAACCGTTTTTTCGTATCAAGCGTATGTTTGTGTTCTCCTAATAACATACAGGTAAATAGTTTAGTCTTATAAATTCAATCTCAATCAGATCTCGCGAATCAGAATATATTTTTTTAAGTTTGAAACGAAGGAGCAGATAACAGTGAAACGAGAAATTTTTGCTACATGAATACTGTTTCACTGTTATCTACCACTTCATCCCACTTATATTCTACCTTATCCCACTATACCCTGCAAACATGAAACCTATGCTGTTCTGTGGATAAGATGTGTAATTAAAAAACCACATTAAACTATGGTTTTTTAAAAAATATGTTAAAATATTCTCTATGGAGAGTTGGCTGAGTGGTCGAAAGCGCTTCACTGCTAACGAAGTGAGCTGTCAAAGGTTCCAAGGGTTCGAATCCCTTACTCTCCGCCAAGACTCCGTAGTATCGGTGTGGCCCGAAAACCCTATCTAGAT
>JAJOLB010000028.1 GCA_021129535.1 Minisyncoccota bacterium | reverse complement strand
AAACCCATAAGGAAAGTTTCCCCCACCTCTTGCAGTTCAATGAATACAAGTAAAAAAAAATGTAAGTAATATTTATTTCAAATAAAAACCTGACACCACTTGATGTTCCAGGTTTTTTATTTATTTAATTCGCTTAGTGCAAAAGTAATTCTCTCCAATGAGGTTTTCTTTCCAAGTGTTGCAAGTAAGGTAAATGGGTCAGGTGACTTGTCACGACCTGATAATGCGTATCGTAGTGGCCATAATAGATTTCCTTTTCCTACTTCTTCGGCATAGATCCATAAAGATTCTTTTACCAGATCAGCAGTAAACTCACCGTTAAAATTTGAGATTAATTCATGTGCCTCTTCCAGATGTCTAATAGTTCCCTCTTTTACATCCTTTTTCCAGATAATTTTTTCTGTATCAATTTCCGGCTGTGCAAAATAATAGTCTAGTTCCCCATCAGTTATCATGTCTTGAACATCAATTAAATAATTTGTTCGCTCACGAATTATTGGTATTATTTTTTGCATAACTGATTCGTCGTAGATTGGTGTAGATTTTAATTCTGTAAACAATGGTGCGATATATTCTGCAAATTCTGTGTCTGAAAATTCATTTAGATACTGTTTATTAATCCAATGCATTTTATCTATGTTAAATGCTCCACCTGATTTTTGAACCTTTGAAATATCAAAATCTGCAATCAATTCATCCATCGACATAATCTCGCGTTCATCACCTGGATTCCATCCAATAAATGCTAGAAAATTTACTAATGCTTCTGGTAAAATTCCCTGGTCTTTATATTCATAGGCTGGGATGACCTCTGGATCACGTTTTGATAGTTTTCCGCCACGTGGTGACATAATCAATGGAATATGTGCGTACTCTGGTCGTTCGAATCCTAATGCCTCTAAAATCAAAATTTGTCGTGGTGTATTGTTAATGTGTTCCTGTCCACGTAAAATATGTGAAATTTCCATCAAACCATCATCAACAACAACGGTTAAGTGATAAATTGGTGTTTCTATGTTCCGTGCAATAACAAAATCTCCAAGCTCTGTGGTGTCAAACTCAATATCTCCTAAAATCAAATCGGTAAATTTAACAATCTTGTTCGGGTTTTTAAATCGAATTACAGGCATATCTGGATTATCCTTTGACGCCTCAGCCTCATAGGCATTACTAGAATCAATTAATTTTTTAATATGCTCCTGATAGATTTCCGTTCGTTCTGATTGGCGATAAAATGCATCGTGTTTCATCCCTAGCCACTCTAATGTATCCAGCATATTTTCCTCGTACTCTGGTTTTGAGCGTTCCTTGTCCGTATCCTCAGAACGAATAATAAATGTTCCGTTGTGGTGTTTTGCAAATAAATAATTAAATAATGCTGTTCGTACGCCACCAATATGGAATTTTCCTGTTGGTGATGGTGCCATTCGTGTGATGACTTTTTTTTCTGTATTCATATTTCTATTGTAACAAAAAAAGCACCTTTATTAAAGATGCTTTAAATTATTTTTCATGAACAAGAACTATTTCAATAATTTCCTTTGCAATTTTTTCACCAGCGTCTCTTAGTGCGAATGAACGTGCGCCTGCTTTCATTCCTGCTCTTACCTTTTCATTACCTATAATTCGTTTTATTTCAAAAATAAGACCTTGGTCACTGAGGTTGTTTTCCTCGATAACGATACATCCACCTTCTCGTGCATAGTTATATGCATTTTTTATTTGGTGATTATGCCTTGATTTTGTGATCGGAATAATAATTGATGGTATTTCCCAATATGCAATTTCAAACAATGATGAACCTGCTCGTGAAATAACCATATCTGAAACACCAGCCATCATTTTCATAGATAGCTGATTCAAAAATGAAAATGGATGATATCTATATTTAAATTTATGATTAATCAAGGTTGCATCTGTAAGCAGCTTCATATCCTCGAAATCGTCTTCTCCTGTTTGGTGAACAACCTGATAATGATTTAACAATTCAGGCAAAGCCTCCTCAATAATTCTATTAATATTTTTTGACCCACGTGTCCCTCCAATAATCCACAAAATAGGTGTATTTTCCTCTAAGTTCAAGAATTCGTAGGCTCCTGTTGCGATAGGTTCTTTTAGACTGTGTCTAATAGGTTGACCAACATGTATTAGTTTTCCTTTCTCGAAGAAATCAATCTCTTGTTTATATGCGGTAGTTACAGCATAAGCAAAATCCTTTGACCATGCATTAATAGAGTCTGGTGTGGAATTCGATTCATGAACAATGACAGGTATTCTTAGTAATCGTGCAGCAAATAATGTTGGATATGCCGCCACACCACCAGTTGAGAAGATAACATCTGGAAATATACTGAATGTTTGAATAACACCATTTAACGCACCCATAAATGAACTAATGGAAAACCTTGATGAACCTGATAATGTTTTTATAAAATTAATACCATTTTCATAAAGCATTCTTTTATCAAAAGGCTTGCTCGACATATAATACATATTTATATCAGCAAGATTTTCATCGTCTATGATAGTATTTAATTCTTCTGCAACAGCAATGATTGGATAAAAGTAATCAGCTGCTGGATTTCCTGTAAAGACAATTTTCATATATCCTATTATAACAAAGATACATTTCTAATGCGAGATAAAGATATCTAAATCACCAGATAATACATTTTGTATTTTTGAGGTCTCTATTCCCTTTTGGTGGTCTTTGATCATTTGATAGGGATCGAACACATAAGAACGCATTTGTGAACCCCATTCTATGGAGACCTTGTCAGAGATGGTCAGTCCTTTTTGTTTGAGTTCCTCATCTGCGAGGAATTTTTTATGTAATTTTGCGCGCATGATTTCCATGGCACGAGAACGGTTTTTCTCCTGGGTTCGCTGCTCTGAGATAAAAACTGATAATCCAGTTTTTGGATGTACAATACGCACAGCAGTTTCGCGTTTGTTTACATTCTGTCCACCTGCACCACCGGAACGCGCAAAGGTTATTTCTAAATCAGATTCATTAACCTCAAATTCTGTTTTTTGAACCTCTGGCAAGACTTCTACCAAGGCGAATCCTGTTTGCCGTTTTCCCTGTTTATTAAATGGCGATTTTCGCACCAAACGATGTACACCTGATTCACCTCGTAGTTTCCCATAAGCCCCCTTCCCTGTTATTTCAAAGGAGATACTACGGTAGCCATTTAAATTATTTGCAGATTTATCCAGTAACATCAGTTCATAATTCTGTTTATCGACAAAACCTGTATACATTTCAAATAATATTCGCACAAAGTCCTCGGCATCGTCACCACCAGCACCTGCAAAGATTGAGATAATAGCCTTTCCATTATCATATTTTTTATCACCAAGAAGTTGTTTTTTTAACTTCTCAATTTCCGCGATAACAAATTTCGCACGATCTTTGTCAGACCAAAAATCAGCCAAGTACATTTCAGCTTCTAATTGCGTTATTTGGTTTTGAGTATTTTCTTTGTTCATAGCTTTAGTATAAAGAAAATTTAATTAAAAAAACAGGTTAATTAACCTGTTTTTATATTTATTTTTTCTTTTCTATTTCTTTAACAATCTCTATTAATTCTATAAAAAACCTGAATTGATCAAAATGACCATCATAATCATCAGCAACCCGTAAACCATTACCAAAAAGCTTAATGAACATATCTGATAATTAATCGATATATGAAATCTGAAATATTTTCAAGACGATATCTTAATGGTAAATCCATTTCTTTATTATAAAACATAATCATTTAATTTTAATTATTTACTCCATTTTTCATAGAAAATTGGAATTAAAACTAATGTCAAAACCGTTGCAAAGGTTAATCCAAAAATCATCGAACTTGCAAATGGTTTCCACATTGGTGAAACAAACAGCAGAGGAATCATTCCTAAAACAGTTGTCACTGTTGTCAGTAGCACTGGCCGTAGACGCATTCCTGCACCTTTTACCACAACCCCTTTCTTCGACAGTTGCGGTTCACGAACACGAATCTTGTTCATGACATCAACCAAAATAATAGAATCATTCACTACCACACCAACCAGGGCAATAAACCCAAGCATCGCTGTAAACGACAGTGTCATATCGAACAAGAACAATCCCCACAACACACCAATCAAACCAAGAGGAATAACTGACACAATAAATAATACGTCACGTAATGAACCAAACTGCCAAATAAGAACCCCGAATATCATCAACAGCCCTAGAAGCAATGACGCCATCAATTCACCCGAGGCTTTATCATTTTCATCGGTCGCACCAGCGAGCGAGTATTCAACTCCATCTGGTAATGAAATATCGACAATTTTTTCATTAAATTTTGTAACAATATTTGTTGGCAAAAATCCATCTTTGACATAAGACGTAACCGTTCTATTTTTATGACCATCAATATGGGTTGCAACTGATGTTGCCTGTTCAATTTTTTCCTGAACAAAATAACCTAATAAAACTTCTCCTTTTAAAGTTTGTATGGGAATATTTTTTATCTGATCATAATTTATATGGTTACTATTTCTGTGTGTTCTTGTTTCTGTATTCAAAGCAACCTTCACCACCACATCAACATCACCATCATCAAGCTGCAAGGTCGTTGCCTCGGTTCCATAAATAGTTGTTCGCAACAATGATGAGACATCTAATGCTGTTAAGTTATATTCTGCCAACCTATCACGAATAACATGGAGTTTGATCTCGGTTAAACCAACATCAACGCCAGATTCAACATTTCGGGCTCCAGGAATTGATCGAACAAGCTCAGCAACAGATTCTGCTGCAATATTAATAGAATCCCAATCGTTTCCAGTTAACTTAATTTGAACAGGTGCGCCAACAGGAGGTCCTGATTCCGGAATCAGGACCTGAACCTTGTAATCGTCTATTACAGATAGAGCTTCTCTCAGGTCAATGGAAACTTGTGGTCCATTTTCTTTTTCATCAATATTTACAACAATATTTGCATAATGAGGATCTCCCCTCATATTACCAACAAAAACATTTTCAGAACCTGCTGTTGTTGTAAATGCTGTGACGTGATTCTGTTTTGCAATAATTTTCTCTACTTCAGAAATTATTCTATTTGTTTTATCAAGACTTGTTCCTTGTTTCAATTCTATGTTGATAAAAGCTTTATCAAGTTCATCTGGTGGAAAAAATTCTGACTGAATTAAACCAAATCCAATCAACATAAATGCAGAGATTAAAAGAGCAAGAATACCCCAAACAATACGACGTTTATGTCGTGAGTTACGCACCAATTTTTCCAAGAAATCATGATACCAATTTTCAACAAAATTGAAAAATTTGTTACGTCTATCACTAAGCCATTTTGGATCATTTATTTTGAACCTATACATAATACCAGCAATGGCTGGAATAAATATCAATGCAACAACTAATGACATGATAAGTACAATATTAATCACACGCGGAATCCCGCCAATAAACTGACCAAGAGTTCCAGACAGTGTCATCAAAGGCACAAAAATTGAAATCGTCGTTAATACACCGGCAAACAGAGGCTTTGAAAACTCTGCAAGTGTTTTAGATGCTGCATCGAAAAATGTATTGCCATCAGACATAAAGTCATGAATCCCTTCAACAATAACAATAGCTGAATCAATCAATATTCCAATAACCAAAATTAAAGAAAAGAGACTTACAAAGTTAATACTGATACCAGCAAACTTCATACCAATAAATGTTAGCAAAAATGACAACGGAATAGCAGTAGCCGCAATAATAGATTCACGCAATCCAACCATTAAGCCCATAACTATCAAAATCAATGCAACAGTCTGCATTCCACTACCAACAAGTTCACCTAAACTAACATCAATATCGCGACCTGCATCAAAAATAATCACAAAATCAATAACTTCATTTGGTCTATCTTCTTTGTATTTACTTAGAGCATTTTTAATATTATTTGTTAAATCAATGATATTTCCACCTTCTTGTTTTTTGATATCAAAAATAACAGCCTGTTGAGTAAGATCACCTCCATCAGTACTGACTCTTGATTTTGTATTATAGGTAGCAACTCCATCTTCAATAAACATAACAAGGTCTCTCACGTAAATATTATTTCCATCGCTCTGCGTACGTACAACAACAGAATTTAAGTCACTAGCTGTATCAATACCTGAATCATAACCGATACGATATTCACGTTCATCTAGAAATATTGAACCAGCAGGAAAAGTTCGTTCTGAGGAACGAATAGCTGCAACAACCTGGTTTGGATCAATATTAAATTGTGATAACTTTTCAGGATTTAATAAAACCGAAATTTCTCGATCTGGAATCCCACTAATATCAACAGACGAGACACCTGAAATAGCTAATAGAATATCTTTAATTTCTTCTGATTTTTTATAAAGCTGATTATAGGCCTCCGTAGATGAAAGTCCCACAGAAAAAATAGGTTGATCAGAAAAATTAACCTTTTTAATAATTGGTTCTAGTGCGTCAGTTGGTAGTTCTGATTTCTTCTCGTCCACCCTATCCTGAACGTCAATCAATGCTTCGGTAATCTCAACAGAGTCTTCAAACTCAATAACTATTGATGAAAAACCTTCTGCTGAGCTGGATGTAATTTCTTTTACATTTTTTAAGCCTCCAACAAGTGAGCTTTCTAGTTTATTAGTCACAGAATCCTCGACATCACGGGCAGATGCACCTGGATATGGTGTTGAAACAATAACTACAGGTATTTTAATCTCTGGGTAGAGCTCCTTTGGTGTTATGTTCATCATATACCCACCAACAATAAGCGACAAAAGAAGGAGAAAATAGGTGAATATTTTATTTTTTAAAAAATACATATTATTTATTTCAAAATTAATTCCTGACCATCACGCACGGCCCGTGCATCACGAATAATAATTTCAGACTCCAATCCATAAACAATAACATCTTGACCAAGCAAAGCCCCAACCTCTACTATTTTTTTATAAGCCTTGTTTTCAATAATTTCAAAAACATATGAATTCTGACCAATAATTGATATGGCTGAGAGAGGAATGACTTTTCCATCTTTTTCTGCAATATCATTGTCGCTAAAGACTCTATCAATATGACAAGATACTTCTGTTCCTTCTACAAGATTATTTTCTTGACCAACATCAAGCGTTATTTTTATTTTTTTTGTTTGGGTATCAATCGTTGGAGAAACTTCAGTTACTGTAATTTCACTGCCTTCTAGGTAAGCCTTGTTGCCCACAAAAATATAATCCCTTTCATCTGCATTTATATAGCTAACTAACTCTAAATCACCAACGGATTTAATTCTTGCAATTTCAGAGAATGCAGTCGTAAAATCACCATTGTTTACATTAAACCCTGATAATGTTCCAGAAACTGCTGCGCGCACGACTGTTTTTGATAACATATCATATGCTGAGCTCAATTGTAATCGAGCTTGTGAAACTTGTGCTCGTGCACGAGAGATTTGTTCCGGAGATATTTCTATTCTATTAATATTAATATCTTTTCCTGATAAAGCAGCTTCATAAGTTTTTTTTGAAGCAAAATGTGATGAACTACGTATATTAGGTATAGCAATTGTCCATATTTTATTTTTTTTGAAATTACTTGGGAATGAAATTTCTAAGCCACAATTACCCATAGGAACAGCATAGTCTGTAGAGACACTAAATCGTCCAGTTTCAAGCCCTGACAAACGCACTGAGGCACCAGAGTCAGCAGCTGAACCATAAATATCAAGATTATACACTCCTTCATTGTCGCATGTATAATTTCCTGAAATAATTGGTGCACCAGATGTTTCATCAAAATCCTCTGGATAGGCAGTAAGATCATGATTCAAATACGCATTTCGTGCATTTTCAACAAATGTTTTTTGTTGAGATATTGTCTGATTCAATATTGAATTTTTTGATGATGCATCATTTTTTTTCAATAAATCAGACAGTGCGAGCTCTGCTGATTTTACAGAAACCTTTGCGTTTCCAACGGTGACTTGTTGTTGGATATTTTCCATAGAGAAAAGTTTTTGACCTTTTTTAACAACAGAACCGTCTTTCACAAAAACGGATTTTACCTTCCCTGATGACTCTGGGATAACTGCTATGTCAGATGATGCATTAACAGAACATAATGTTTCTAGGGATTTTGTTTTGTGCTCGTTTATTGTAAAAATATCTACAACTAATTGTTCAGCAGTTTGAGGTTCTGGTATCTCAGATTTTAATCCTATTGCTATTTTATACATAACAGCAAGCACAACTAACCCAATAACTATTTTCTTTTTATTATTTTTTACAAATTTTTTCATGTTTCTTTTTTAGATTTATTTTTTCCAATAATTCCAATAATTGATTTTCATCTTTTTTAGTGAGATTTTTAAATACTTTTTTTCTATATTCCCCTTTAACTTTAAGCATTTTTTGATGAATCAGTTCCCCTTTTTTTGTTAAGGTAACTTTTCTTTCGCGTTTGTCATGAGAAGAATTTTCAATTTTAATATATTTTTTACCTTCCAGTGCATTAATTTTTTGGGTAATAGTTGATTTATGTTTTTTAAAAAAACATATCAAATCAGATATTTTTCTATTGCCATCTCCAATGCAAAACATAAATTTTGCCTCCATTTCACTAAGCTCAAAATCAGCGGCAAAATTCTTGAAATCAAGCCCTAATATATACGATATATGAAATATTTTATGGAATACCTTATAATTATTGTTCATTTTCATAATAGTTTGTAGTATAAACAAGATAGTTTATATTGCAAACAAAAACCATAAATTTAGTTTATGGTTTTATTTACAGATAAGTGGTTTTGAGATTTGTTTTAAAAGATAAAGTATAGAGATAATAACTAAAGCTATTCCAATATTCGAGATAAGTCCTGCATGCTCGATAAATTTACCTGTATAAGTACCAAGACCTAAAAATGTAATTACAGGAGCCAACACAAAGGCTCCACAAGAGATACAACCAACACCAAATAGACCTAGGAACATTCCAGAAAGACTGGCAAAGAACCCCTTTCCTGATAAAATTTTTCCCTGACGTTTTGCAAAAATAATAAACAATAAGATATTTAAAGATGTTAATATTGATAATATTATAGTCGAAAATTTTTCTTGAAATGTTCCTCTAAAAAATGGCTCAAAAATATATTGGTAGAAGACCTCTAATTTTCTACTAAACGTAATATTAGGCAACGCATAGAAGTTTTTTAATATTTCATAAGTTGGCAAAAGTCGAAGTAATATAAAAATTAACGCAGTTATAGTTACTAAAAAAATAATATTTTTAGGTTTTTTAATTATTGATATAAAGATTTTTTTCATGAAATAATTATAACAGAAAAAATAGTAAAGAAAAAACACCAAAGTGTTTTTATGTTTTTCTTATTATGATAAAAGTTCATCAATAGCAGCCTGCAATGACTCAATTGGGTATGCTCCTGAAATAAATCTAACTTCACCTGTTTTATTGTTTTTAATAATAGAACCTGGTGTTCCTGTCACCCCTGATGCAGCTCCTCCTTCCATGTCAGCTTTTATTTTATCTAAATGTTTTCGTGAATCTAGGCATGTTTTAAATGTTCCTGCATTTAATCCAACTTTTTTAGCAATAACATAGAGCTCTGAGACTTCCATTCCCATATTTGAATTAGTTGTTTCAAATACTAAGTCATGATATTCCCAAAATTTTCCTTGATCAGCCGCACATTCAGATGCGATAGCTTGTGTTGTTGCTAGTGGATCATGAAATCCCAATGGGAAATGACGATATGTTGCGTTTACTTTTCCTTCATTGTTTTTAACCAATTGATCAGGAGTTTGATAAAACCGTTTACAGAACGGACATTCGAAATCTGAATATTCAAAAATAGTAACAAGAGCATCTGGATTACCATTTATATGATCAGCATCTGTAAGTTCTGGTACATTCTTTGCTTTTGCTTCTTGTGCTTTTACAGCTTCTGCTTGGGCATCTAATTGAGCTTGTTGCTGAGCAGCTTCATATTCTTTTAATTGTTCTGCAAATGGTTTTTGTGAACTACCGCCATCCATTCTTAATCCTAAAAATACAAGTGATCCTGCAATCAAGATTGCTGCTGCAAGAATCACTATCAATAATTTATTTTCTTTCATTTTTTAATAATAATTATGTTAATAATACAGTAACGACAGTATAACAGTTAGTATTATTTTTCACAAATAGGCAAGTTTAGTTTACTTTCGCTTATTAAAGATTTTCATGATTTCTAGTTTCGTTTTCTCATCAAGAGTCTTATTTGTCTGAGATTCAAGGTGATTCTCTATTAAAATATTTTCAACAGAAACGAGGGCTGATTTAATAGCTGATATTTGTGTAATAATATTTGTGTAATATTCACCACGATCCACCATAGACCCAACGCCACGAACCTGACCCTCAACACGTTTTAATCTATTTTGTATTTTTTTTTCCATAAAAAAATTATACCCCAACGTAGTATACAAAACAAATTAAAATTAAAAAACAGAATTAACTGTTTTTTATTTAATAGGTTACTTATTCTTTGGTGCTCGTTTTCTATCTGATTCTTTCAAGAATTCTTTTCGCAACCGAATAGCATCTGGAGTAACCTCCAAAAATTCATCATTTCTCATCAATCCCATTGCTCGTTCAAGTGTTAGGTCTAATGGTGGTGTAATTTTAATTTGTTCGTCAGTTCCTGACGCACGCATATTAGTTAATTGTTTTCCTTTTGTTGGGTTTACCATCAAATCAGCTCCTTTTGAGCTATTACCAATAACCATTCCTTCGTAAACTTCCTCACCTGCTGCAATATAAAGTTGCCCACGATCTTGCAAGTTTCCTAGTGAGAAACCAAGAGCTTTTCCAGTAGCCATAGCAACCATAGAACCTAGTTCTGTTTTTGAAACAGCTCCTGCGTATGGTTTAAATTCATCAAATACCGACGTTAAAATTCCTTCTCCACGCGTATCAACAACAAATTCATTTCGATATCCCAACAAACCACGTGTTGGTATTGAAAATATCATTTTTGTCTCACCGTTTTCTGACATCATATCCGTCATAATACCTTTTCGTTTTCCAAGTTTTGCAATCACCGTACCTGACGATTCATCTGGTACAGAAATGGTTAACTCCTCGAATGGCTCAGATTTTACACCATCAATTTCCTTGACGATTGCCTCTGGTGATGAAATAGCCAATTCGAACCCTTCTCTTCGCATATTTTCAATCAACACAGCAATGTGCAATTCTCCACGTCCGTAAACCTTAAATTTTGCACCGTTTGATGTATCAATTTTTAACCCAACGTTAATCTCTAGCTCCTTTTCAAGTCGGTCTAGAATCTGTCGTGATGTTAAATATTTTCCAGATTTACCAGAAAATGGTGAATCATTCACAAACATATTTACCGAGATTGTTGGCTCATCAACATTAATTGGTGGTAATAAATTATCAGTATCCTCTGGTAAAATTGTTTGACCAATGAATATATCTGGAATACCTGCAATCATAACGATATCACCTGCGATAGCTTCGTCTACCTCAATACGTTGCATTCCCTTGAATGAGAATAGTTTTGCAATTTTCCCCTTTACTGTTCCTGTTTCAGTTTTAAAGAAATAATTTTGCCCCTTTTTAATGGTTCCCGTATAGATTCGTGCAACACCCATTCTTCCCAAGAAATTATCATACGACAGGTTGAAAACTTGCCCTTGTAATTCTTGTGCGACAAGATTATCTCCTGATACGTTTGGAACAGATTCTAGAATAATATCCAATAATGGCGTCAAATCCTTCATTTCGTCATCCATATTTCGTTTTGCCACTCCATCACGTCCAACAGAAAATACCGTTTTGAAATCTAATTGCTCATCAGTAGCACCTAGGTCTAGAAATAATTCATAAACTTGTTCTTCCGATTTTTCAACATCAGCGGCTGGTTTATCAATTTTATTTAAAACAAGAATTGGTTTTAAGCCTAATTCAAGTGATTTTTTTAAAACAAATTTTGTCTGTGGCATTGGCCCTTCGGCTGCGTCAACAATTAGCAAAACAGAATCAATTGAACGCAATACACGTTCAACCTCTGAACCAAAGTCCGCGTGACCAGGTGTATCTAGAATGTTAATTTTAGTACCTTTGTAGTCCACAGAGGTATTTTTTGCGTAGATAGTAATTCCACGTTCTTTTTCCAAGTCGTTCGAGTCCATGGATACACCACGTTCTACCATTCCTGTTTGCTCCAAAATCGCGTCTGTCAGGGTTGTTTTCCCGTGATCCACGTGGGCAATAATTGCTATATTTCTCATTTCCATAATGCTGTTTATAATAACATAAAAAATATAATAAAAAAGACTCTTTTATAAAAAGTCTTTTAAAGAAAATACATTATATTAATTTCCAAAAATTTGATTTTTTATTTTCTTATTATTTAAGTATTCACTTATGGATTCAATTGAGCCTGTATACATATTTTCTACGGTCTCGTGTGTATAGTATGCAATATGCGGCGTTACAATAACATTATCCATGTGAATTAATTCTCTGTCTTTTTTCAAGTTATTTTCATTCTCAATAACATCTAATAGTGCTTTTGCAATTTTTCCAGATTTTAATGCTGCGACTAAGTCTTCTGTACAGATTAATTTCCCTCGTGAAGTATTTATTAAAATAGTTCCGTCATTCATTTTTAATAATGATTTCTTGTTAATCATATGTGTTGTTGATGGAAACAATGGTGCATGTAACGAAATTACATGAGATTGTTTATAGATTTCATCAAGCTCAACATATTTGAAATTATATTTTTCTGCTAATTCTAAATTTTGATGAACGTCAAAAGCTAAAACATTCATACCAAAACCAAGGCTCGCAATTCGACAAACATGCGCACCAATTTTCCCTGTACCAATAATACCGATGGTTTTTCCTTTCAAGGTTTCTCCACAAAGACCTTTTTCATCAAAAATTCCATTTTCTACATTTTCTTCTGCAACTTCTATATTTCTAATAGATGATAATAATAATGCAAAAACATGCTCTGCGATTGCATGCGAACCATAGTCTGGAACGTGCGATACAACTATTCCCTGCTCTGCACAAAATCTCAAGTCAACATTATTATAGCCAACAGATCGTAGTGCAATCATTTTTAGATTTGGTAGTTTTTTTAAAACTGATTCTGAAAAATCAGAATGAACCATTGCTGAAATAATTTCTGCGTCAGAAATTTGTTCAACATTTTTCTCTGAAACAGGCTCATAAAAATATTCTGCATTTAAATTTTTATTAGAAATATATTTTTCTTCGCCTTTGTTTAATTCTACGAAATAGATTTTTTTATTCATAAGGTAATTATAGCAATATAGACTTATCATTGCGAGTAAGGAAAAAAATATAATAACTAAAAAGCACTAGTTTTAATTAGTGCTTTTTATTTAAACTTTTTCTATTTGTTTACTTTGCTTTTGCTAAATCAAAAGTTTCATCAATTCTGATATCTTCCATGAACTCATCGTCATGGGAAATAACAATCATTCCACCTGCATAATCATGCAGTGCCTGCGCAATTACAGGTAAATGACGGAAATTAATGTGGTTTGTTGGCTCATCTAGAACCAATAGGCCTGGCTCCAACAGAACCAATTGTGCGAATGCTACAAGTCCTTTTTGCCCTTCTGACAAGGTTCCAACCTTTGAATAAATCATTTCCTTTGTGATTAAAAACCCAGCAGCAACAGAACGCAGTTTTTGCTCGTCCAAAATTGGCATTACAGATGCAAGCTCCTTGTAAACTGTTTTTTCAAAATCAAGACCTGCAAAATCCTGTCTATAATATCCAATACGAACATCATCATGCATTTCTACACCTTCATCGTTTTTATCTGCCATTTTTGATAGTAGTGTTGTTTTACCAATTCCGTTTGGTCCAACAATTCGCAAGTGGTGCCCTTTTGTAATATCGATACTTGCATCACGGCGCTGTTCCTTTCCGTTATTCATTCGTGTATAGGATTTAATATGCATTAATTTACCAGTAATTTCCTTTTGATGTGGAATAGTAAAATTACGAATGGTTTTGTCCTCACGTCTGACGTCCACTTTATTGTCTTCGAAATCTGCGACATCGTCCCTCATCTGTTTTGCAACAGCACGAAGACGTCCACCTTTTTTAGCAAAGAAATTTGCCTTGTCCTTTTTCTCTTGAATAGATTTTTCTAGTCGTGCATTTTTACGTTTTTCACTTGCTACACGTAATCCAATTTCTTCTACTACATCGTGATAGTTTCCAACATAGTATTCCATTTTCTGGGTAAACACATCTAAATACAAAACTCCTGTTGAGAATGCATTTAAAAATTCTGCATCATGGGAGATAACAATCACCGTTTTATTATATGAAGCCAAAAAATCTGTTAGATGATTAATTCCATCTGTGTCCAAGTTGTTTGTTGGTTCATCCAGCAATAAAATATCAGGCTTTTGAATTAATGCTGAGGCCAATAGAATTCGAGCTTGTTGCCCACCAGAATAGTCCTGAATAAGTTTTTCCTTGTCAGCCTTTAAGTTTACAATTTCTAATACATTATCAATACGGGGATCAATATCATAAATTTTTTCATCAAATTGTGACTCGAAATATTCTCGTAGTGTTAATTTCATTTGGTCACGTGGAATCACCTGGCGTGCCATGGCAATGGTCGTTTTGTTCGCCAGATGAATTTCACCTTCAAAAACCTCAAGCTCATCCATAATGAGTTTGAATAATGTCGACTTCCCTGCACCGTTTTGACCCATCAGGGTAATTTTTGCACCACGGCGAATATTGAAATTAACCTCGTCGAGTACGGTGTGTACATGCGAGTATTTAAAGGTTACGTCCTCGAAACGTAATACTGATCCATTGTTTGACATAGAAAGCATTCTACATTAATTTTGAAAACAAAAAAGAGTCATATTAAGACTCTACGTGAATTATATTTTATAATCTAATATTCTCTTAATCATATACATAATAATGAACAAAATAAGAATAATAAATACTTTTGAAATAAAAATATTAGTTAATAAAATATTTTTCAAAAATATCTTGGTAGGTTCCATCCTCCTTCATCTCTATTAATGTTTGATCAACAGACTCCTTTAAATCTGAACCTTCTGGAAACAGAATTCCATATTTTTCAGGTTTGAATATTTCACCAACAACTTGAACCTTTCCCTGTCCTTCATGACCTGCATAATATTGTAGGATTGGGGCATCTTGAACTACAGCGTCTAATGTACCGTTCTCTAGGTCTTTAATTAATTCACCTAATAAATCATACTCACGATATACAGAAATATTATTATTTTCAAGGAAGTCTCGTGCTGTAGGTCCAGCAGAAATCCCAACCTTTTTACCATGTAAATCCTCGTACGATGAAATTTGTGTTTGTAGTTCTGAAACGGTAAATGCGGTGGTAATTTTCGCCGTTAGAATTGAGACAAAAAATAAACTTGCCGTAATCCAAACCATTGCCAGAATACGACTAAGTATTTTATGTGGAACCTCGTTCTCAAATCCACCCATGGTCATAATGATAAATGCCCACCAAAATGCATCCCATACACCACCGAAATAATCATCACGAAAATAATCGTGACGTGTATTCTCAACACCTCGTTCAAAAAACCACAGAACATGCGCAATAACAAGGAGTAATAATAATGCAAATAAAATAAATTTAATAATTCCTGAGTCCCAAATAATTTGTAAATATGAAATATTCCCTGTATTTTTTGGAATCATTATTTGCAAACCTGAATCATAAATAGGCTGGGAATAATCCATTATTTTTTCTCGTGCTGAGGTTATGGAAATATTAGCTATAGCTAAATCAACGTTATTTTGAGAAACAGCATCTATCATTTCACCAAAAACAGTAACCTCCTTGAATTCTGATTTTATGCCTAGACGTTGTGAAATTTCATCCCAAATATCAATTGAAAATCCAGATAATTTCCCATTTTCTGACTTCATCATAAATGGAGCACGTTCAATGGTTCCAACCGTGATTATTTTTTCTGCTTGTGCTGTTTGTAATGTTGAAATAAAAACAAGACTTAGTAATAAAATTTTAATAATTTTTTTCATAAATAAAGTATACCTGATATTTTTATTTGAAAAAGAGCGTGAGTAAAGCCCACGCTCTTTTTCAAATATGAATCTATATATTTAATATATTTTCTAATTTAAATAACTTTTTTTAACTCCTTTAGTGGAATTCCATGTTTTTTCAGAATTTCATTATATTCTGCTTGCTCCAAAGTTTCAGCCTTTAATAATGTTTCTGCAATATCAACAAATGCATCGTAGTGATCGTCAATAACAATTTCTGCACGTTTCAAGCCATTTTCTACAATGGATTTAATTTCTGCGTCAATTTCTTCTAATAGCTTATCAGAACGCTGTGATGATGAAACTTGCCCACCAAACAGAGTTTTGGCAGCCTCACCTGTTACCACAATAGGACCAATAGAATCTGACATCCCAAATTTGGTCACCATGTCGCGTGCGGTTGCTGTTGCAACCTTTAAATCGTTTGATGGACCTGTTGTAATATCATTAAATATTTTCATTTCAGCAGCATATCCACCTAATCCCATTGCAATATCATCATAATAAACAGCTCGTGTCGGCAACCGTCGCTCGTCTAAGGGTAATTTCATCGTAAATCCACCTGCACGTCCACGTGGAATAATCGTTACCTTGTGAACTGGGTCAGCGTCTGGTAATACAGATGCAACAATAGCGTGACCAGCCTCGTGATAGGCTGTGACACGTTTCTCATGTTCTCCTGCAAGGTGTGATTTATTCTTTGGTCCCATTAAAACTTTTTCAAAGGCATTAATCAGATGGTCTTGGGAGATTTTTTTCTTGCCTGCCATTGTCGCAATGATAGTAGCCTCGTTCATAATTGATTCTAGATCAGCCCCCGAAAATCCAGCAGTCCGTTCTGCGATAACCTGTAAATCAGTATTTTTTGCCAAAGGTTTTTTCTGTGCGTAAATGTCTAAAATAGCACGACGGTCTTTTCTATCTGGTAATTCAATACGCACCTGCCTGTCGAATCGCCCTGGACGTAACAGTGCAGAATCCAAAACATCATCACGGTTTGTTGCCGCCATGACGATAACCTTTTCACTTTCTTCAAACCCATCCATTTCAACCAAAATTTGGTTCAAGGTTTGTTCACGCTCATCATTTCCACCACCAATACCAACACCACGTGAACGTCCAACCGCATCAATTTCATCAATAAAAATAATTGATGGTGACATTTTTTTTGCCATTTTAAACAAATCACGAACACGTGAGGCACCAACACCAACAAACATTTCAACAAAATCTGAACCTGATAGATAGAAAAATGGAACCTTTGCCTCACCAGCAACGGCACGTGCCATCAAGGTCTTTCCTGTTCCAGGCAAACCTGTCATTAAAACTCCCTTTGGAATTTTTGCACCCATGTCGATGAATTTTTTAGGATTTTTTAGAAACTCCACCATTTCACCAAGCTCCTGTTTTGCGTTTGCATTCCCTGCAACATTTTTAAACGTTACACGTTTTTTCTTGTCTTTTGGATTTATCAAACGTGCCTTTGAGTTTCCAAAACTCATTGCTTGTTTATTTCCACCCTTCATTTGTTTCATAAAAAACCAAATAATAAACAGCAGCATTAACAGAGGTAGCAAGAATGGCAAAATAATACCAAGCCAATACCCAAGACCTGATGGTTCGTTAATTTCTATATCTAATAATGACAAAGCCTCAGGCGTCACGCCGTAATTCACCAATGTTTGTGACAATGCGGTTCCCACCTCTTTTTTAGATTCTTTTTTAACAGATTCCGCACCATCAACAGACAACAAGGTAATATCTAGTAATTCCCCTTTTACTAAAATTTGTTCAACCTTATTTTCAGACACAAGAGTTGTTAACTCTGATAAGGTAATTTTATTATCAGTCTTATCACCAAATGCAGCATCCAAAACAGCACCTATAACCATAAATATAATAACAGATGTTGCCAGCTGCATCATAAAGCTTGGTTGTTTTTTCTTTCCACCTCTTTTTTTATTCTTTCCGTTTATAATTTTTTCGAATTTAAATTTCATAGATTGATTATAGCAAGGCTTTTAAAATTCACAAATACAAATGCTTTTTTATTTCTTGTATTTACCTATAATAAAGACATGAATTTACTCGTTAATAAAAAATTACATCACAGCTACGAAGTACTAGATACCTTTGAGGCTGGATTACAGTTGAATGGTTCAGAGGTTAAAACCTTGCGTGCAAAACACGGCTCATTAAAAGAAGCCTACATCACCACCAACAATGGCGAGGTTTTTCTAACGTCGTGTCACCTGCCCCATTTCCAACCTGGACATAAACGATATGAAAATGTTGATACGTACAGGCAACGGAAACTGTTGCTGCATAAAAAACAGATTGAAAAACTGCGCGAGAAAACAAAACAGCGCGGATTAACCATTGTTCCGGTCAGAATATATGCAAAAAAAAACCTCATCAAAATTGAAATCGCCATTGCACGTGGTAAACAACAGCATGACAAACGTATAGATATGAAAAACAGAACCAGCAAACGCGAGGCGGAGCGAGCCATTAAAAATCTCTACTAATTTAAAAAATTATTTTGGGTTTTTTTATGATATACTAAAATAGTTAATCACTAATCAAAAATATAAGTACGAATAGTACTTTTCACGTATCGTTTTATTTCTAACTGATTCTTATATTGCGTGATATATTCCTTATTCATACATATATAGCAATATCATATCTTTAAAAAAAGATATATACTTTAATTATACATTAGTGG
>JAJOLB010000024.1:15334-19311 GCA_021129535.1 Minisyncoccota bacterium | reverse complement strand
GAATTTATGCAAAAATTAAAATTATTTTAAATGTTTTAATGTTTTTTTTATAGGTTCGTGGAAAAATAACGGCCTCGATTGATGATGTGAAATCAGCAATTGTCAGGAATGCCATCTTGTCGCCTTTTTTGGTGGTGATTTCTTTTACAGATTCTATAATTCCACCAATGACTGACTTTTGTTCATTTTTGATTTCATTATCATGAATCATTTGGATATTTGCTTTTGAATTTGCAAAGCGCTCCTTGAATGGATCAAGCGGATGACCAGAAACAAATACACCTAAAATTTCTTTTTCATAAAGAAGTTTCTGATCCTTTGACATAGGTTCTGATTTTTTTAGGGTAATATGACTCGCTGTGCCGCCAAATAATGAACCTTGATCAGCATGCATTGATTTAATAGATTTATTATATTCCAACATCGATTCAATGTTGTTCATTAATTGTCCACGTTCTCCGAATGAGTCAAATGCTCCTGCCATGACGAGCGCCTCTAAGGATTTTTTATTAAAGTTCTTGTGACGAATTCTATTCAAGAACCCTTCAAGAGATTCAAATTTCCCTGCCCGTTTTCGCTCCTCGATAATAGCGTCAGCAATCGCCTCGCCAAAGTTTTTAATAGTGTAAAATCCAAATCTAATAGCAGCCGATTTTTCACCTTCTGCTGGGATGGCGGTAAATTTACCAAAACATTCATTAATGTCTGGCGGGAGAACTTCAATATCTAGATTTTTACATTCATGAATAATTGCTGCAATCTTATCAGTATCACCTGATTCGGCGGTCAGCATGGCTGTCATGAATTCGATAGGGTAGTTTGCCTTCATGTAGGCTGTTTCGTAGGTAATACGACCATAACTGGCGGCGTGAGCCTTGTTAAATCCGTATGCCGCAAAGGTTTCAATTTGATCCCATAGCTCATCAGCAATAGATTGTTTCATTCCTCTATCAACGCAACCTGTAATTAATTTCTCTTTTTGTTGCGCCATCATTTCTGGAATTTTCTTTCCGATAGCTTTACGTAATTTGTCAGCATCTCCCCAGGTAAATCCAGCGAGCTCTACCGCGATCATCATCACGTCATCTTGGTAAATCAAAATTCCATAGGTTGGTTTCAGAATAGATTCCATTCGTGCATCTAAGTATTTTACCGTAGAAGGGTTTCGTTTTCGTGAAATATATTCAGGAATAAACTCCATTGGTCCTGGACGATACAAGGCAATCATCGCATTAATTTCATGTATATTTGTTGGTTTCAAGTCTATGATCCATTTTGTCATTCCAGCTGACGCCATTTGGAAAACCCCCATAGTTGCTCCTTTTGCAAGAAGTCGATAAACTTTTCTATCATCAAGGGAAATTCTATCTAAATCAATATCAATGTTTTGTAGTTTTTTAACTAACTGTACTGCGTCGGCCAAAATAGATAGGTTTCTAATTCCTAAAAGGTCAAATTTTGGCATATTTACCACACCATCACGATCTCCTGTATACATGTCATATTGAGTAATAATTTTCCCACCCTTTGGATCCATTTGAACAGGACAAAAATCATCTACTCGTGTTGGTGCGATAACTACACCCGCAGCGTGAACGGAAATATGTCTAGCACATCCTTCAATTTTTTGTGCTAAATCAATAATTCGTTTTACATCTGAATCTTTTTTATAAAGTTTTTCCAAATCTGGCTCTTCATCAATTGCTCGTGCAATTGTCATGGCAAAACCTTGGGATCCCATTGGGATTAATTTTGCAATTTTATCACCCATTTCATATGGGTAGTCCAAGGCTCGTGCAACATCACGAACAGATCCACGTGCCGCCATGGTTCCAAATGTTCCAATTTGTGCGACGGCTTTATTTCCGTATTTTTTTCGTGCGTAATCAATCAAATCATCACGACGAATATCTGCAATATCTAAATCGACATCAGGAATACCTTTTCGCCCTGGGTTCATAAATCGCTCGAACGGCAGATTCAGCGCTAATGGATCAACCTTTGTTACAAAGTTCAAATATGAAACAAGTGAACCTGCGGCAGAACCTCTGGTGTTGGTATAAATCCCCATTTCTTTTGCGGCATGAACTAAATCTGCCATAATCAAGAAATACGATGAATATCCTTTTGATTTAATAATATCAAGCTCGTATTCGATACGTTCTTCTATTTCAGGAGTTTGCGTCATGTGACGTTTTTCAATTCCAGCGTAGGTAACCTTTTTCAGATAGTCATCGTAATTTTCTCCTTCTGGAATTTCAATATCTGGGAAATACCATGAATCAATATCAATTTCTAGATCACATTCCTCTGCAATTTTTACGGTGTTTTCAATTGCCTCTGGGTAGTCTATAAATTTTTCTATCATTTCTGCAGTATTACAAAAATGAAAATCACCCTGCATGAATCCAGAGCCAATTTTATTTCCAGTCTTTGAAACACCTAATAATGTATCAAAAGCCTCTCTATCATCAGGGTGTAAATAGTGCGCATTTTGTGTTGCAACAAGCTTTGCACCTGTTTTTTCTGATAAAATTTTATAATCAGCATTGATGGTTTCAAGACCTTCGATATGTTTATTAAACATTATCTCTAGGTAGAAATTTTCCTTACCAAAAATGTCTTGATATTCAGCGACTAATTTTTCAGCTCGCGCCATGTTTTTTGTAATAATTGATTGTCCGATTTCACCAAAAATTGGACCAGATAGACAAATCAAGCCCTCAGAATGTTCACGTAATAAAATTTTATCCATTCGTGGTCGATAGTAAAAACCTTTGATGTACGACTGTGTTACCAGCTTCATTAGGTTTTTATAACCAGTCATATTTTTTACCAAGAGGGTAAAAGGGTATCGTTTATTATCAATTCCGTGATCTTTTTTCTCCATCTCTCGAAATGCCATATATCCATCAAGTCCGATAATAGGTTTGATTCCTTGCTTCAAGCATTCTTTATAAAAATGAATTGCTCCATACATAGATCCGTAATCTGTTAATGCTAATGCTGGTTGATTATCATTAACTGCCATATTTACCATTTCAGGGATTTTGGAAAGACCTTGGAGTAAGGAATAGTGACTGTGATTATGTAAATGAACAAATTTTTTCATAACTTAAGTATAGCAAATTTATGAAATCTCGCATTTTCATTTTTTCATATATTGTATTAAAAATAGTGCACTCGCCGTAGCTCATGTACTAATTTTTATTTGAGAGAGTTTCTTGGTTAATGCCTTAATAATTAAAAGTTCGACAGTAAAGCTTTGTTGATATGCATCTGATTTTTCACTATGGTCACTAAATGACAAAATCATCTATATTGATATAATTTAAATATGAAAAAAGTTCCCAAGAAAATTTTACTGCTCACTGTTTCAATACTTATTATATTTGCGCAGTGGTATTTTATTGAGAAACCAAAACAAAAAAATGATGACGCTGAAATTAAAGACGCAGAGCTTGTTCGTGTTGTTGATGGTGATACTGTGGTTTTAAAAATTAATGGAAAAAATGAAAAGATAAGACTTATTGGAATGGACTCTCCAGAGTCAGTAAAGCCAAATCACCCTGTTGAATGTTTCGGGATAGAGGCGAGTACTCATGCAAAAGAAATTTTAAAAAATAAAGATTTAAGATTCAAATCGGACTACAGTCAGGATACGCGTGACAGGTATGGACGATTACTAGGTTACATATATATGTATGAAGAAAATTTTGCAGAAAAAATGATTACTGATGGATATGCATATGAATATACTTATAGAAAAAGTAATCCGTATCGCTATCAATCTGATTTCAAGAAAGCAGAATCAAAAGCAAGAAAAAATAAAAATGGTTTATGGGCGGACGATGCTTGTAGTGAATAGATTTAATAAAAAATATGAAAGAAGAAATTTTAGAAAAATTTAATGCTTATGATCTTGTTGTTGGTGTTGACGAGGTTGGACGTGGACCTATTGCTGGTCCTGTTACGGT
>JAJOLB010000024.1:7384-15324 GCA_021129535.1 Minisyncoccota bacterium | reverse complement strand
TGAATTTAATCAGGAGGTAATTATAAAAGGGGATTCAAAAAACTGGCTCATTGGTGCAGCGTCCGTTGCTGCAAAGGTTGCACGCGATAATCAGATGAAGAAATTATCTGAAAAATATCCAAACTATGGATTTGAACAACATAAAGGCTACGGAACAAAAAAACACTATGAAAATATAGAGGAAAATGGACTCTGTGAAATACATAGAAAATCATGGATAAAGTAATATAAAAAGCTTAATATTTATAGAGGTTTTTTTCTTGCTAAAAATATCGATATACGTATACTGTATCTATTATGGTTATTAGAATGAGACATACACGAGCGCACACAAAAAATCGGCGTTCACATCACGCATTAAAGGCTAATGCTATTACTGTTGATGAAAAAACAAACACTTCATCACTACGTCACCGAGTGAATATGGAAACAGGAATGTATCGAGGACGTCAAGTCATCGACATTGCAAAAATAGCAACTAAAAAGGCAGCAAAGGCAGCAAAGGCTGTTAAAAAAGCTGCATAAAACTTTTATTTGTTTATGGGTAAAAATCAGAATATTCTGATTTTTTATTTTACATAAATTACTCCTCGCTTGTCATAATAAAATGCTGTATAATAATGACATTATGGCAAACAGGCACCTTTATAGATCAATTGTATTACAAACACTTTTTGAATGGGATATACGAAATTTTGTATCATACGATGTAAAAGAATCAATCCAATATAATACATCATCATTTCTCTCTATATCATCAGAGGTTAATGAGGATGTTTTTACTATTTTTCAGGACATTAAAAAAAAGCGCGTTCTTATTGATGAAATTATTGAAAAGGCTGCACCGGACTGGACTCTTGCAAAGATGACTATTATTGATAGAAATATTTTACGTTTGGGAATGTATGAAATGCTCTTTGTTGACAAGGAGCAAGTTCCAGCAAAAGTAGCTATTAACGAGGCTGTTGAATTAGCAAAACAATTTGGTGGTGGAAAATCAGGACGTTTTATAAATGGTGTTATCGGTGCTGTTTACAAGGAGCTTGGCGAACCAGGAAAAGATTTCAAGGATAAGAAATCTAAAACCATTCCGTTAGAAGAAATGGAAATTGATCAAAAAGGTTCAGCTGTTGTATACAGTATTGATGAACATAGAATTATTCGAATTGGAATGGTTCATGATATTTTTGGATATTGGACTCTTGCAAAAGGGGGAATAAGAGAAGGTGAAACTACTGAAAATGGAACTATACGTGCAATCAAGGAGGAAACAGATTGGAGTATTTCAATAGAAGAAAAATTAGGTGAAAATGAATACATTGCCTATCCACCAGAGCGCGGCGCTGTCCGTAAACAGGTGCAATATTTTTTAGCAGCCTCTGTTTATACAAAACCAACACTTGATACTGAGTCAGGTGGCTTGGATGACGTTCGTTGGTTTGAATTATCTGAAATCAGTGATTTAAATGTTTATGATGATGTTTCAAAAATGTTATTAAAGGCAATTAAACTTATCATGGAAAAACATTTGATTCAGGAATTTGATGAATCAGACGAAGAAGAGAGTGAAGAAAAAGATACTGAACAAAAAAAGGAGCAAGCTTCTGATTCCGATAATTCAATTGAAATTGATTATACTAAATTAAAGATTACTGAACTACAAGCCGCTGCAAAGGAGCGAGGTTTATCTGGTTACAGTGCCTTGAAAAAGGCTGAACTTGTTGAGCTACTTTCTCAATAATAACATGGAAAAATATCTAGAATTTGAAAAAAAATTTAATATAGAATTTAACAACAAGAGTTTGCTAAAACAAGCCTTTATTCATCGTTCGTATATTAACGAGAACAAAGGTCTAGGTTTAGAACACAACGAACGTCTAGAATTTTTAGGTGATGCGGTTCTGGAACTGGTTGTTACTAGATTTCTGTTTGAAAAATATCCAGAAACAAAAGAAGGTGTCCTTACTGCATATCGTTCGTCGCTCGTTCGTACAGAATCAATATCAGCAGCAGCGCGCGCAATGGGAATGAATGATTTATTAAAATTATCAAAAGGGGAATCCCGCGACATGGGAAAGGCTCGTGACTATATTCTAGCAAATGCCTTTGAATCATTTGTTGGTGCTGTCTATTTAGATTTGGGATACGAATCTGCAAAGGGGATTATTGCGGGCGTACTGTTTGATAATATTGAACAAGTTATATTAGAAGGAACATGGAAGGATGCAAAATCGTATGTTCAGGAAATGGCGCAGGAGCATTATTCCGAGACACCGCGTTACGAATTGGTTTCAGCGCTTGGTCCTGATCATGATAAACATTTTGTTATGGCGATATATTTCGGTGATAAAAAAATCGCCGAGGGAACAGGAAATAGCAAGCAAAAATCCCAACAAGATGCAGCAACAAACGCAATCGAAAAAGAAGGGTGGAATAAGTAGGGAAGTTAGCTTCTCTTTTTTATATTAAAATTCCATTAGAAAACGCTTTACATTCATTATGTAAAGCGCACCATATAGGATTTATTATTTAGTTTTTTTACGAAGACTTCTTCGTGGTTCCTTTTTTTTAATATCGAACGATAAATTAATTTTTACTGTCTTATTTTGCTCGATATATCTGTGATAAGGGTATTCTTCATGGTGATTATTTTGGTAATTGTTACCTGGATAACCACGATATTCATACCTCTTGTGAGTTGAGCAAGTTCCATCTATATATTTATGGTTTTTGCTATTCATGTTTTTACATCTATGAACTTCAACTTTCAATACAGACTTGTCAGTCCTCATGATTTCATTGGCTATATTTTTAGCTACTAAATCACTCATTCTAATTTCTTCTAATTGACCGTGTTCTAAATATATTTGTTTCATTCGTCTATCTCTTGTTAAACGAATTGAGTCTTTTTTCTTTTTCGACAATTCCTTTATTTTTTCTACATCTTTTTTTTGTATAAAGGGTTGATATTCGATGTTCTCTGTTGAAACATTGTTCCCACTGATTTTTGCTTTCTCTTTGCAAGAATTAAGGGTTAAAAAGATTATGATACTAACGATTACTACTACTATATTTTTCATTTTTGTTTGTTTTAGATTATTATTATTATTTAGTTTATTCGAAAATTTTATCTATAATTTTTTATATACAAAATTTTCAAATAAACCTTATCTAAAACAAGAAAGAACTGACTTAATATAAATATATCACATATGAAGTATTTGTCAAGGATTTTATGATATGAATACAAATTTACTATATTGTTTAGGTTTAATTATGCTATAATACACTTATAATTATGCACTTGAAAAGCCTAGAACTAAATGGATTTAAATCATTCGCACGGAAAAGCGAATTTATTTTTGACGTACCTATTATCGCAATTGTTGGTCCAAATGGTTCTGGAAAATCAAATATCGTTGAATCTATTCGTTTTGTGTTAGGTGAACAATCTGTGAAATCCATGCGTGGTAAAACAGGTTCAGATTTAATTTTCAAGGGTTCAAATTCTATTTCAAAAATGTCACGTGCCTCAGTAAATATTGTATTTGATAATACTGATAGAGTCTTTCATTTACATCATCATAATAATGCAAAAATTAACATTGATTTTAATGAGGTGGTAATTTCACGTGAGGTTTTTGCCGACGGTGGAAACAAATATAAAATTAATGGACACGAGGTTCGAATGAAGGACGTACATGAATTGATTGCATCGGTAAATATCGGAACATCAGGACATCATATTATTTCCCAGGGCGAGGCAGATAGGTATTTGAATGCAAATATAAAAGACAGACGGGAACTCATAGAAGAGGCTCTTGGTTTAAAGGTCTATCAATATAGGTTAAAGGAGTCATTGCGAAAACTTGATAGATCAGAGAAAAACATGCGTGAATCAGAAATGCTTCGACGTGAGCTTGCACCACATTTGCGATTTTTAAAACGACAGGTAGATAAAATTGAAAAGGCTAAACATTTACGAACTGATTTAGCTGAATCTTATAAAATTTATTTTTCAAAGGAAGATTATCTTATTAGGGATATAACAGAATCTATCGAATCTGAAAAAACGATTCTAAATGAACGTTTTAGCGCGGTAAATACGTTTCTATCATCTCATCAAAACCCTGATAATGTTTCCGTTTATACAGAAGAAAAACAAATTATAGAAAAAAAATCTTTTATAGAAGGTTGGCAGGAAAAGATTTCATTAAATACACGAGAGCTTGGAAAAATAGAGGGAATGATTTCTTTGTTAGAGAAACAAGAATTAGATTCGAAAAAACCGGTAGAAAATAAAACAAAGAAACATCCAGGATTCTCCTATGATCAGGTTAAAAATTTCTTTATAAAAATTACGAAATCATTAAATCTTTTAAAGATTGAAAACATTGATGCTATTGTTTCTGATATAAAATCAGAGCTTGATGTTTTTGTAAAAATTGAAAACGCGACAGTAGAGCGAAATATTGTTGATAATTCAATTGAAATCACAGAGCTTAATAGAAAAAAACAAATCCTGATAGATGCTACAACAGAGGCTCAGAATTATATTGCAGAGTTAAGTATCGATATATCAAAATTTGATGCAGAGTTATTGCAAAAACGTTCAGCAGAACGAGAATCGCAAAAACATTACTATGAACATGTTGCTGTAAAAAAGGAACTGGAAGGGAAGAAAGAGCTCCTTGCTGAAAAAATTCACTCATTAAATGGACGTATTACGAGCAGGAACGAGGAGTACAACGAGGCTGTTGTACTTATTGGAGAATCAGAAATACAGTATCAACAAACATTGGTTGATGAAGATAATGCAATTACAGAGATTACACAGGAACAGTCGCGTCGTTTGTTAGAGCGTAGTAAAATTCGTCTTGAAGACATGGGTGGAGGTTCAGGAAT
This sequence comes from Minisyncoccota bacterium, assembly GCA_021129535.1. GTDB lineage: Bacteria > Patescibacteriota > Minisyncoccia > Phycocordibacterales > UBA1006 > UBA1006. The sequence goes on along the minus strand of JAJOLB010000024.1, from coordinate 10,419 downwards.
TGAAACCCTCAAAGAATACGAGGACACCATGAAAAGAGATGAATTTCTGGCAAAGGAGATAACTGATATTACAGAAACGATTGAATCATTACATTCTGTTATCACCGATTTGAAACAAACCTTGAATACAGAATTTGACGCTGGTGTTAAAAAAATTAACGTTCAGTTTGATAAATTTTTCAAGTTGATGTTTGGTGGTGGAGACGCAGAGCTTGTTTCATCGCTTGTTAAAAAACGGTCTAAAAAGCGCGTCGAGGGAGAACAGCTTGAATTGATTGAGGATGAGGAAAACAAAGAAAAAGAATACGGAATCGACATCAAGGTTAAACTACCTCGTAAAAAGATTACAGACCTAGAAATGCTCTCTGGTGGAGAGCGTTCATTGACGTCTATTGCCTTACTATTTGCACTGTCACAAGTGAATCCACCACCATTTTTGGTACTAGATGAAACTGATGCTGCCTTGGATGAGGCTAATTCACAGCGTTACGGTGACATGGTGGAACAGTTATCTAAATATTCTCAGCTAATTGTGGTAACACATAACCGCGAAACTATGAGTCGTGCACAAACGTTATTTGGCGTGACACTTGGTCGTGATGATGCATCGACAATGTTATCATTGAGACTAGAAGACGCAGAAAAATATGCAAAATAAAAAACATCTTTTTGATGTTTTTTATTTTACTAAATTTCAATAACAAAAATGGTATTTGTTGAACCTTCTTCACCAAATTTTGAACCCATAGTAATAACGATTTTATCACCATTGTTTACCCAGTTTTTTTTCAATGCCATTTTTTGAATACTTTTTGTAATTTTTTTTATATCATTTTTCATATCCATAACAACAGCACGACATCCATTTGTCAGGACTAATTGGTTTGCAGTTTTTTGGTGCGGTGTAATTGCGACAATTCCATGATGAGGTTTAAATCGTGCTAACATGCGCGCTGTTGAGCCATATTCTGTCAGGGTTACAATCAGTCGTGCACGGACGTTATTTGCAATACGAACAACAGAATGCGTAATTGCATCAACTGTTCCCATTTCATCATCAAAATATTCTAAATCAACATTTTTATTTTCAGGTTCTGTTCGTGCAGAAATTGATGTCATTGTCTCAACTGCAAGTATTGGGAATTTACCAATCGTCGTTTCACCTGATAACATAATTGCATCTGTTCCGTCGAGGATTGCATTTGCAATATCTGAAACCTCGGCACGTGTTGGAACAGGTGACTCCTCCATAGAATCCAACATTTGTGTTGCGGTAATAACAGGTTTTCCAATATTATTACATTTTTCTATAATCATTTTTTGAACCTGTGGAACACGTTCTGCACCAATTTCAATTGCCATGTCTCCACGGGCAACCATGATAGCGTCTGATACTGCAATAATTTCATCGATATTTCGCACGGCTGCCTCGGTTTCAATTTTTGCAATAATGTGTGCTTGTGATTTCCCTTTATCCAGAATTCGTCGTAGACCAAGAATATCATTTTTATTTTGCACAAATGATAGAGCAATATAATCGACCTTGTTTTCAATTCCAAATACAATATCACGTTTATCCTTTGCGGTGAGTGACGATATTGATAAATCTACACCTGGAACATTGACTCCCTTGTTCGAACCGAGGAATCCACCCGTGATAACGGTACAGAATATTTCAGTGTCCGTCGTTTTGTTTACTAAAACTGATTTTTTTCCGTCTTCTATTTTTAGAACATCACCGCGTTTAACTTCATGGGGAAGTTTCTTGTAATTAATAGATATTAGATTTGCATTACCAAGAACCTTTTTTGTGGTGAATACTAATTTTGCGCCAGCAATCAATTCGACCTTTTCATCGTTTTCAAGTTTTCCGGTTCTGATTTTTGGTCCAGCTAGGTCTTGCAGTATTGCAATCTGTTTTTTCTGTTTTTTGGCTGCACGTTTTGCACGTTCCAAAACTGCCAAGTGCCATTCATGTGTGTTGTGTGAAAAGTTTAAACGTACGACGTTTACACCAGCGATAAATAACTCCTCTAACTGTTTTTGTGTCTCTGTTGCAGGACCGATGGTTGCAACGATTTTTGTTTTCTTTCGTAAAAATGATTTCATATGTTTTAAGTATATACTGGTGGAGATTTTTTGCATGTGGCTTTTGTGCTTGACAGAATATAAATAGTATGATAAGTTGTATAGTGAAACTGAACGTTTACATAATTACAGCAAAAAGCCATCAAATATTGATCGTTTCTTGCTGTAATGATGATTACAGTTCCTGCTCGGAATAGAGCAATACACATTTTAAAACTTAATAAGATGAAAAAAGATTTTTTAATCGCAGAAAAAACAACAGGTCAACTAAATGCTTTAGTTAAAAAACTTGGTGGACTAGCAGTAATGGATGGTATTTTAAAAGGAGAGTTAAAGTTTACAATCACTAAACAAACTCTTACACCAATCCAACTATTATGGAAAAACCTCTACAAAAAATACTTCAACCTTGATATTGATGTTTCATTGATACAAGAACGTGAAGGAAAATGGGTAATATTCATTGCCAAAGGTTTAAATATTCAACAAGTCTATGACGCATTACCATTCGATAAATGGAAATATGCAGATGGAGACTTGGATACAGCAGTACCAACGAACGACAGAACTTCAAACAAAGACTACGTAGTATATGTAGATCAAAACATTGAAGCTGACGAACAATTCAAAAAAAAATCAGCAAAATATTTAGCAAAAACGAACCATACAGGTATTACCTTAATGGAACATTTAGTTCTTAGATTAAAACACTTTGAAGAAACAGGAAACCATCTTGATGTAAATAAAATTACATTATGCTCTGGTTCTCGTGATTCTGACGGTGTCGTTCCTATCGTATATTGCTACGGCGGCTATTTGTGGGTGGACTGGAATAGGGTGTCTTACTCGAACAAGAACCTTCGTTCTCGTAAAGTAGTTTCTGCGCAATCTTGAACCTTAGCGGTCATTTCGTGTTTACAACGAAATAGCTTTGGGTCTTGTACCCT
>JAJOLB010000024.1:0-7374 GCA_021129535.1 Minisyncoccota bacterium | reverse complement strand
ATTCGATATAGTCGCTAACGCTTCTTATCTCATTTAACTTAATATATATAGCTTGGACTTTCAGTTCAAGCTATTTTTTTCATAATATATTTTGTCTTTTGCTTCTTGTTCATTAAATATAGAAAACAAACTTTCAAAATATTAATTTGAAGGTTTTTTTGTTATAATGTTTCTATGAACACAATACAAAAACTACACGCACGGGAAATATTAGATTCACGTGGAAATCCAACGATTGAATTGGAAATGATATTAGATAGCGGAATGAAATCGTGGTCATCAGTTCCGTCAGGGGCAAGTACCGGAATACACGAGGCGCACGAATTACGTGACGGGGAAAAACGAATGAATGGAAAAGGTGTACGAAACGCCATTAAAAATATTCACGATATTATTGCACCAGCAATTATTGGCATGAATCCAATTAATCAGTCTGAAATTGATAACAAAATGTTGGAGCTTGACGGAACAGCAAATAAATCGAAACTTGGTGCTAATGCAATTTTAGCCGTTTCAATGTGTGTAGCGAGGCTCGGTGCCTATTGTCAGGGTAAAAAACTCTATCAACATATTGCAGAATTATCAGGACAAAATCCAAAAATGCCTCGTCCATTTTTCAATGTGATTAATGGCGGAATGCATGCAGGGAATTCATTACCATTTCAGGAGTTTATGATTTCACCGCGAATGGATAATTTTGCTGATACGTATTATGCAGCGGCTGAAATTTATGCGCAGCTAAAAAAGAATCTAAAAACTAAATTTGGTGGGGCAGCGACATTATTGGGTGACGAGGGAGGTTTCGCACCAGACCATATCGAGGATACGTATGAGGTTCTAGATATGTTGATGACTGCTGTTGCAGATGCTGGATATGCTGGTCAGGTTGATTTTGCGCTAGACCTTGCGGCAAGTGAATTCTATCGTGATGGTAATTATGATTTAGGATTCAAGACTGAAACGTCAGATATGAAATCGGTAGACGAAATGATTGCATTGTATGTAGATATTTGTGAAAAATATCCAATCATTTCTGTGGAGGACCCATTTGATCAAGACGACTTTTCAGCCTTTGCACAACTACGTAAAATATTAGCAGAGAAAAATATTCAGGTTGTTGGAGACGATTTAACCGTAACCAGTCCTGTACGTATTCAGACCGCGATTGAGGATAAGTCATGTAATTCATTGCTATTGAAAATAAATCAAATTGGTTCAATCTCCGAGGCTATTGCTGCATTTAAACTGGCAAGGTCTGAGAATTGGACGGTTATGGTATCACATAGGTCAGGGGAGACTACGGATGATTTCATCGCTGATTTCGCCGTTGGTGTAGGTGCAGAACAGGTAAAATTTGGTTCTGTAGCACGTGGGGAACGGGTTGTTAAATATAATCGATTGTTAGCAATTTCAGAAGAATTATAGAAATAAAATTATTATACTAATAGGTAGTATGAGAAATTGTGCAAGAAGTTTTTAAGAAATAGACTCAGTCTATTTTTCTTTTTCTAAATTCATAAAGATGAAAACTATGTCTAAATATTGTAAAAAATAATGCTGAGTATATAATTTAACTATACTAAATTTATTAGACTTAATTAAAAGATGGAATTCTGAATCAAGTTCAGAATGACAATTTTTTTGAAAAAATATCATGCCTCCATTTCAAAACTTTACTAAAAAGGCCAAACAAGCCATCAGACGTGCCCATGAACTTGCCATCGAGCGAGGTCAAAATCAGGTGAATGCATTACATCTCCTGGCGGGATTAACATTACAAGACGATAGCCTTGTGGTTTCTTTGGTTGAAAAAATGCAGATTGATTCGACTATTTTTACAAATCATGTATTAGATGACTTAGAGGAGCAGTCAAATAGCGAGGATAAGTCAGAAACCGTTGATGCACCAAACCAAATGTATCTAACAGGAGATTTAGCACATGTTATTGAAAAATCAATGAAAATAGCAAAGGGGATGAAGGACGATGTAATTTCGACCGAGCATTTATTTTTAGCATTGTTTGACGTTGAAAATAATGCAAAAGACATCTTGGATGATGCAGGTATCGACAAGAAAAAATCAGAAAAGATTATTCTAGAACTACGCACAGAGGAGTCAAAACTTGAAAACTCCTTCAAGAAAAAATATCGTTCACTGTCAAAATTCTCTCGTAACCTTACTGAAATGGCGACTCAGGATAAACTTGATCCTGTTATTGGACGCGACAAAGAAATCATGCGAATTGTTCAGATTTTGTCGCGACGTACAAAAAATAACCCAATCCTTATTGGTGAACCTGGAACAGGTAAAACAGCTGTCGTTGAGGGTTTGGCACAGCGTATAGCACGTGGTGATGTTCCTGAATCTCTACGTAACAAGGAACTTGTTCTATTAGATTTAGGTCTTTTGCTGGCTGGGACAAAATACCGTGGAGAATTTGAGGATCGATTAAAACGAATCATGAAGGAGGTAGAACAAAGCGAAGGTGCTGTAATTTTATTTATTGATGAAATTCATACCATTATTGGTGCCGGTTCATCAGAAGGTTCAATGGACGCAGCAAACATATTAAAACCTGCACTAGCACGCGGTGAATTCCGTGCCATTGGTGCAACCACATTAAATGAATACCAAAAACACTTTGAAAAAGACCCAGCACTTGTTCGGCGTTTCCAGCCTGTAACCGTTGCAGAACCTAATACCGAGGATGCGATTGCTATATTACGTGGATTAAAGCATAAATATGAAATATATCATGGTGTACAAATCACTGACGAGGCAATTGTCTCAGCAGTGCATTTATCATCACGCTATGTTACGAATCGATATTTACCTGACAAAGCTGTTGATTTAATTGATGAGGCTGCGTCAGCATTAAAAATATCACTTGAAAATAAACCTGCTGAATTAGAAACTGCGCATAGAAAAATCACGAATCTGGAAATTGAACGTGAATCTTTAAAAGGGGACATTGCAAAGAAAAATCCAAAGGCAAAAGCTCGTTTTAAAAAAATAAATGAAACCATTGCAGATTTAAGAGAAGGAACACGTGAATTAGAATTAAAATGGAAAAATGAAAAAACCATTTTAGCGTCTATTGCAGAATTAAAAGAATCCTTGGAATCTTTGAAATTAGAATCAGAAACCGCAGAAATAGACGGAGAGTTAGGTCGTGTAGCAGAAATCATGTATGGAAAAATTCCTGTAACAGAAAAACGATTGGCGGCTGAAAATAGGAAACTTGCCCGTGTACAAAAAAAGCATCGTATTCTACGTGAGGAAGTAAATGACGAGGATATCGCACAAGTGGTCGCAAAATGGACAGGTGTTCCTGTAACGCGAATGTTAGAGGTTGAAACGCATAAACTAGCTCGTATAGAAGAACATCTAAAAAAACGTGTAAAAGGACAAGACGAAGCCATTGAAAAGATTGCACACGCCATCAGACGTTCACGTGTTGGTATTGGTGATCCAAATAAACCTATTGGTTCATTTATGTTTTTAGGACCGACAGGTGTTGGTAAAACAGAACTGACAAAGGCGTTAACAGAGTTTATGTTTGATGATGAGCGTTCATTAATTCGCGTAGACATGTCAGAGTTTATGGAAAAACATTCGATTTCAAAATTAATTGGTTCACCACCTGGGTATGTTGGGCACGAGGAGGCTGGTGGATTTACAGAATCAGTACGTCACAGGCCTTATTCAGTTATATTATTTGACGAGGTTGAAAAAGCACACCCTGACGTCTTTAACGTTTTGTTACAGGTTTTAGACGATGGACGATTGACTGATGGAAAGGGGCGAACCGTAGATTTTAAAAACACCGTTGTCATCATGACTTCAAATCTGGGTTCACATCATTTACAAAAAATGCAATCAATTGGGTTCTCTGGTGACAATTCTGACGAGAGCTATGTGCAAACAAAAGGAAAGGTTATGGAATCATTACGTGAATTTTTCCGTCCAGAGTTTTTGAATCGATTGGATGAAATTGTTGTATTTGATACATTACCAAAATCAGTTATTTCAGACATTGTTGTAAGGCAGTTAGAAATTGTAAAGAACCGTCTTTTAGAAAAAGACATAAGCCTATTTTTCAAAAAATCAGTTATTGAATTTTTATCAATGAAAGGTTTTGACCTTAAATATGGTGCGCGACCATTGAAACGTACTATTCAAAATGATATTTTGAATCCTCTTGCCTTGGAGATGATTTCAAATAATATTAAAGTTGGAGATAAGATTAATATTGAATACAAAGATAGTGTGGTTTTGTTTAATAAAAAAATATCACGAAAATCACCTCTAAAAATAAAAAGAAAGGTAAGTAAAAAAACAATATAATTTGTTTTTTTATTTGTAAAAATATATGTATATGCTATATTAACTTCGTCATTAAAGACATTTGCGTCGATGGCAGAGTGGTCAATTGCATCGGACTGTAAATCCGACGACGTTAGTCTACGTAGGTTCAAATCCTACTCGGCGCACATATAAAAAAGAAATGCTAAGTATTTCTTTTTTTGATATAATAAATACATGAATTGGTATCAATCACAATCTCATTTTTTTGTAGTTTTTCTTGTTATTGCTGTAATGGCTCTGACCGCTATTCCAGCAATGAAAAAATCTTTTGCAAAAACATCTGATAATTTTATTATTCATGAAATGAAAAGGGTTCAATCAGAAATGTATTTTTATAAAATTGAACATAATGGATTTAAGCACGCTTGTTTGAGCGGTGATGTTAGTATGCTTGTGAGTGATGTTTTATATGAATTAGGTTCAGGGTTAAGCTGTGTAACGTCTGTTGATGTACAAAACATAGCTCTCTACACCACACTCCATTCAGAGAAAATATTTTGCGTAGATTCAAAAGGGTATAGTGGTTTTATTGAAAATAAACTACCTCGCGGGCATTGCTCTAAATAAAAAAATAAGTATAATAGTCTACATTGAATGTTCTTGTTTAATTGCAATAGACTTGGGCTTTATTATTCAATTAATGCATTAATTACTATTATGTCACAAGACAATTTAGCTACATTATACTGTAAAAAAACAGGTGAACATGTAGTGACACGAAAAAATAAGAAAAAATTAGCAAATGCTCCAAAACTTACTTTAAAGAAATATTCAAAAAAATTAAAGAAAAGAGTTGTATTTACTGAAACCAAAAAAATGTTTAAGAAAAAATAATTTTTTTAAAAGAAAAACACTCCTGCGGAGTGTTTTTCTTTTGTGCGGGCGATGAGAGAATTGAACTCCCGACTAAGGTTTTGGAGACCTCTATTATACCACTTAACTAATCGCCCTTACCCAAACAATATACAGGAAAAATAAAATAAATCTAGAAATGAATACTATTTCAAAAAATTATTTATTAAATTATGCATATTTTTTCTATTCTCAAAAGAATTAAACCAGTGTATATTTTTATTTCGCTTAAACCATGTTTTTTGGCGCTTTGCGAATTGCACAGTTGCACGATATAATTGATCAATCATTTCTTCATAAGAAATTTCTCCGAGAATGTGTTTGCTCATAAATTTATATTCCAGACCGAGAGATTGTAGTCGCTTGTGCGTAACTCCATTTTCAAGAAGTGCATGTGTTTCAGATAGCATTCCGATTTCAAGTCTATCTATTATTCGTTTGTAAATTCTCCTGTCTAAATCTTTCTTTGGAATAGTAAGTCCTATAAATAAAATGTTGTATGGATTATTTTTTTTAATCTTTGGGATATAGCTAAGTTCTTCAATAATTTCAAGTGCACGAATTATTCGTACAGGATTTTTTATATCAATTTTATTTTTCATTCCTGATCTTATCCAAAATTTCATCGTACTTGTTTTCGCCTTATACAGTTTCTGTAATTCTTCAAGAGATTTTTTTTCTAATTTTTCGCGTAATTCTGAATTTGATTTAACTGATGAAAATTGAGTTTGATAAATAAGATTATCAATGTAAAACCCAGTACCACCACAAATAATAGGCGTTTTATTTTTGTGGTGAATATTATAGATAGCTTCTGTTCCTAGTTTTTGATATTTTTGAACATCAAATATTTCTATTGGATTAGCAACATCTAGTAGATAATGAGGAACACCTTGCATTTCCTTTGTGGTTATTTTTCCAGAACCTAAATCCATACCACAATAAACCTGCCTAGAATCTGCAGAAATAATTTCACCATTATATTTTTGTGCAATTTCGACAGCTAAATCAGATTTTCCTGTTGATGTTTGACCTAGGACCACAATAATTTTAGGTTTTTTAATGAATAGATTTTTAATTCGTGATAGAATGTTCATGTACTTATTATAAGTAAATTATTAAATTAACCAATAAAAATAATATGGAAAATTTTGAAATGATGGACATGCACCCAATGCGTATCGGAGATAGCTTACCAGAATTAGAGCTAGATGTATTTTATCAAGGGGAGGAGCAAAAATTACAATCAGCGAATTACGAAGGGAAATGGCAAATATTCTTCTTTTATCCAGCTGACTTTACCTTTGTTTGCCCAACTGAACTAGAAGAGCTTGCAGATATGTATGCAGAATTTCAAGCTGAAAATGCAGAAATTTTCTCTGTCTCAACAGATACTGTTTTTGCACACAAGGCATGGAAAGATGTGTCCCCAGCAATTAAAAAGGTTGAATTTCCAATGGTAGCTGACCCAACAGGGGAGATTTGTGAATTGTTTGGAACGTATATTTATGATGAAGGTATTTCATTACGAGGAACCTTTATTGTAAGTCCAGACGGTGAATTAGTCGCTATGGAAATTAATAATAATGATATTGGTCGCTCAGGAAAGGAGCTTCTAAGAAAATTAAAGGCTGCAAAATTTGTTGCAGAACATGGTGGACAGGTTTGCCCTGCGTCATGGGAGCCAGGTTCAGATACATTAGAACCAGGAATGGATTTAGTAGGAAAAATATAGTTTAAAAAAATAACCATTTAGGTTATTTTTTAATATGCAGGCCTATATATCGAATACTTGATAACTCTTTCTACTATGGAGAATTTAAGTATCCGAAAAGTAGCGATATTCTCTATCAAGGAATACATACACCTATTATCACGAAAGAAGTCTTTGACCTTGCACAAGCTCAAATAAAACGAGGAGAAATAGTACGACAATCAAAAGAATTCGCATTCACAAAATTCTTTACCTGCGGGAAATGTGGTTCTGGAATATCAGCTGAAGAGAAATGGAAACAACTCAAAGGCGGTGGAGCTAATAGACATATCTATTATTCATGCAGTAGAGCACAAGATAGAAACTGAAGAATAAATATATACGTGAGGAATATCTGATTAAACAAATCATCTTGTTTATTGATGAAATAGATATAAAT
>JAJOLB010000001.1 GCA_021129535.1 Minisyncoccota bacterium | reverse complement strand
ATATTGTAGCACTGCAAAAAAAAAAGTCAATTAAAGATTGACGATTATTTTTATAGATGATATTCCTGAGTCCTATTAACCTTTGCCATTTTAATTAATTTTTCGATTAATCGATTTGGGTCTTCGTCAAAAACAACACGTGAATGATCAAACTCCTCGTTGTCTTTTAAAATTGAATACAAAACCTCATCAGTATCCCAGTCCCCTTTTAATATTCCAATAGGCTTACCCTCTTGAAAAGCAACCCAAAACTCGTGGATAGTTTCAACACCACCATATCCAAAAATAATAGCGTCGGACGAACGTGCCAATAATAAATCTGACCCTGCATATCCAAAACCAGAATATATCATCATATCAATATATTTTGTTGGTAAATCATATACATTAATATGTTCAGATTCATTTGCTGCCGGTGAGAAACCTGTCACCATACCATTTTTTGATGATGCCCCTTTTGCAACCCAGAATGGAAATCCTGTTGAGGCGGGCACAGTTACAATACAATCATGTTTTGCAATAAGCTCACCAAGGAGCTGTGCCTTTTCTAATGCATCAAACGATTTATGTTGGTCGGTATGTCGTGCACCATACACTGATAATTTTATTTTCTTTGTATTATTTTTCATATCTCCATAATATCATAATTTTGCTATAATGGAGAGATGAAACTCATAAATAAAAAAATAATCATTGCATTTGACGGTCCTGACAACGTAGGAAAAGGAACACAAATTAGTCTACTGCGAAAATGGCTTAAAGATATTCCATTTGTGCTTACAAACCTGGATAGACCACATGGAGAAACTAATATTGAAAAAATAGACTATGGATTTAATGCTACTAAAAATCACCTTGTTGCAAAAAAAGCTATCTGGAAACAAGGTGTTCCGCAAATAGTTGATAGAATGCATTATACAGAATATGCATATTCAATTTTACGTGGAGGACATAATATTCAAACAATTCTCGATTTGGAAAAAGAATTTGTAGATTTAAAACAAGATCTATTTATTATTGTATTCATCGATAAGGTCGAAAATATTTCTACACGTGATGATGGAAAGTCAGTGTATAGAGGTGATGACCACGAAAGCATTATAAAAATAACAGATAGATTTGTAGAAATTGCAGGTGAATCATTATTCGATAATGTTGTAATTAATATTCATAATAAAAATATTTCTACTGTTAGAAAGGAAGTTCAATCAAGAATTCTTGAAAAATTTCCAACACTACTCGATTAAAAAAAGCCTTCTGGGCATTTTTTTAAAATAAAACATACATTTTTATTCATCTGACAATGTTATATGAATAACTCTATTCTCTGGTATATCATCCATTAATAATTTATCCGCAACTAGCGTTTCAATTTCATTTTGAATAATACGACGCAAAGGACGAACACCAAATTTTAAATCGTGACCTTTCTTTGCTAAAACATCGACAAGGTTATCATCAATATAAATAGAGAGATTTTGCTTTTTCATTAAATGTTTGTTTAGATCATTTAACATAATTCTAGCGACCTTTTTAATGGAATCTCTATTTAAAGATTTATAGAGAACAGTTGCGTCAAAGCGATTAATAAATTCTGGTCGCAATATTCCCTGACTCACAATATGTTCAATTAATAAATCTTGTGTTTCAATATTATTTGCCATCATATAACTGGCACCCGCATTTGATGTACAAATAATAATAGTATTCCTAAAAGAAATAAGTCTTCCCGCCTGAGTGTGCATTTCACCTTCATCCAAAATCTGTAAAAATAAATTTAAAACATCAGGATGAGCCTTTTCAATTTCATCAAAAAATACCAATGAATATGGACTTTCCTCGATAGAAGAACCAAGTCTTTCAATGAATCTAGTCATAGTATCTAATTGTCTATATTCTGACATATCAAAACGAATCATCATATGTTCTGCCCCAAAATAGTACTGTGCAAGCATTTTCGCTGTGTGTGTTTTTCCGACCCCTGTTGTCCCTAAAAATAAGAATGAGCCAATAGGCTTCTTTGTATCAACAACACCTGCACGTGCCCGTTTAAGGGCTGATGCGATGGCGTGAATAGCTGAGTCCTGCCCAATAACATGAGCTTTTAATACATCTTCAAGGTGAATAAGTTTTTCACGCTCATCTGTTTGTAATGCACCAATAGGAATTCCTGTTTTTTGAGAAAGGAGATTCTCAACATCTTCTGGGTTAATAATATCCTTATCAAAACCAATTAATTCCTCTAATATATCAATCGATTTTTCTGGCTGATAATCATTCATAATTAATTTATCAGTCAGAATAACAATAGCCGCCAAGGTATCATCAGGAAAACGTTTTAATTCATTATTATACTTGCACCAATCAATCAAATATAGCATGGTTACCTCATCGTTTGGTGGATAAAATTCAACAACCTCTGCAACGCGCATAAGACTAGAATGATGCTTGAATTCACTATGATATGATGAAAAATCTGTTGTTAAAATCATTTGAAAATGATCATTATCCATATAAGGCTGCAATATTCCCAATATTTTAAAACGTTCAATATTTTCAATAACCAAAATAATATTTTTTGCATGAATTGCTTCTTTTATACAAGTTTCAATATCTGAAACCGACATCTCTTCTGGAAATAATTGAACAAGTCGTTTCCCATTAAGGGCAGGTTTAGATAAGTCACGATACATCATTCTGGCCAAGTGAGCCAAGCGTGTTGTTTTCCCTATTCCCTGCGAACCGATAATCAAAACATTTTGCTGTGTACGTCTAGATAACGTTCGTTCTATTTGCTCAATAGCATGATCATGATCTATCACAAGGTATTCTGGTGATTTCCTCATGTCACGTCCGTGTTTATCTAACATATAGGTAATAGGATATGCCCACTCTCTACCAAGAGAGCCAATTTTAACCAGATTTTCAAATTTAATATTAATAGGCAATATTAGAAAAAGAGGAAACAGCAACAACAGCAACAACAAGGAAATGATCCCTAGAATAATTGTCATTGTTCTAATAATAAACCCTATAACACGCGTTAAAATATTGAAACCAAGACCTTCAAAAAATCCCCAAAGACCTGAATCTGCACTATATTTATCACGACGCCACGGTACAAATAATGTACGCAACAACCCATCAATTGAGAAATAGTATTTCACAAATTTATTAATATTTTTCCAAGATTGTATTCCTGTTTTCATAAACCTATTATATCATTTTATGAAAGTAATTGAATCAAAAGCAGGAGGGAGATTGTCCATTTTTTCTTTAAAATATGCCAATACTTCTACTAACTTTTCACTAGATTCATCCTCAGAAATATCTAAGATCAACATATATTTGTATTCTCTTGATAAATCTTTCCAATCAATTTTTTTAATCTCTTCTTGGGTATTTTGTTTTTTTGGTAATCCTTCCATAATATTATATACAATTAATTTCTAATATGTAAATAGCATGCCATGCGCAAAAAAAAAATCAATTAAAATTGACTTTCCTTGAATGTTTAAGACATGTCTAAAATAACATCATCATCTTGATTTGGTGCCACCGCATTTACCCCTAAATAATCACGAATACGTTGCACCAAAAATAGTGATGATTTCGTTTCCCCCATTGCCACGAATACCTTTTTCAAATTTTTGTTTGCAGAATGTGAAATGAATTCAACGAGATGCTCTGAATCTTTGTGTGCTGAATATCCCGAAATAGTTCGCACCGTTGCCTTGATATCGATTTCCTTACCAAGCAATTTAATATGCTTTGCACCGTCTTGAATAATACGTCCAAGCGTCCCTACAGCCTGATAACCGACAAACAGTAACATGTTTCGCTTGTCTCCAAGATATTGTTTTTCATGATGAACAATACGTCCAGCATGACTCATTCCTGCTGATGAGATAATAATCTTTGGATTTTTTTGACGCATAATAGCCTTTGAATCATCAATAGAATAGGTTTCTACAAAACCTGGAAAATCAAATACATCTGGATCTGTTTTTAGCCGGAGCTTTACATCATCATTCATTAAATCAAGATTATTTTTAAATACACGAGTAATATTAATTCCTAATGGTGAATCTAGAAATACGGGAATTTTAGGAATTTCACCTGATTCAACAAGATTATTTAATATATACAATAGATTCTGCGTACGTTCCAAGGCGAATGATGGAATCATAAGTATTCCCTTTTTAGACATTGTTTCCATAATGGCAGATTTTAATTTCGCCACACGTTCATCGCGGTCTTCATGATTACGGTCACCATATACAGATTCAATTAACATATAATCTACATCGTCAATTATTTCAGTATCTGGCAACAGCGGGTCTGGTGAATTTCCTAAATCTCCGGTAAACAGCATTTTTTTGTTCCCATAAGACATCTTTATCATAGCTGAACCTAGAATATGTCCAGCAACATGTAAGGTGAATGAGAACCCTGATGGCAGTTCAACACGTCCGTGAAATGGAACTTGTTTCCATAATTTCAATGCGTGTTTAACATCAGCCTCATTATACATTGGCTCAATACCGTCACGTTTTGCCTCGTAGTTAATAATTTTTAATGAATCAGCAAACATTATTTCAGCTAATTCTGCTGACGCTTTTGTGGAATAAATTTTTCCCTGAAAACCGTCACGAACAAGCTTTGGAATTCTACCCAAATGGTCAGCATGTGCATGCGTTAAAATCATGATGTCGATATCAGCAGGAGTATAAGCAAAATCCTCTCTGTTTTTTGGACCAGCATCTTCTCCACCCTGATACATACCACAATCAATCATAATACGTGTGACTTTTTCACCTGGTGTTTGTGGTACATTTTCAATAACAAAGTTTGCCCCTGTTACCCAACCAACACCACCATAGAACGTTACCTTCATTTCTTTTTTATTATTCATAAATATAGTATAGCATTTCATATACTAAAATTAAAATAAAAAATGACATAAAAAAACACCTGAGCGCAACAGATGTTTTTTTATGTAGTAATTGATTTGAAGAACATTGACATAAAGGTCAAGTGGGATTCAGAAGTTATAGACCAAGATCTATACCTATCAAGATTCCCTGTTCAATAATGTTTCAAAGTCTTATTACCAACGACTACACAATCATTATACCAAATACTTGAAAAGCAAAATATTGACGAAGTCAATTTTATATAGTTATTTTAAAAATAAAAAACAAACATTAATTGTCTGTTTTTAATAAATTAGAAATCTTCGTGGACATCTGAATATACAAATATTTCATCTGCTCGCTTATAGGTAAATAATTCGTCTTCTGAAAAGAATCGTTTAACCTCAATTTCACCATTTTCAGTGGTATCTGAAACGTGAACAATATTTGATTGAATAGACATTGCAAAATCCCCGCGGATAGTTCCAGCATCAGCCTCGTGACCTGCTGTCTGTCCAGCAATCAATCGTGCTGCTGCTGAGGCATTAATACCAGAGAGTGCAATCATCATTACAGGGGATGCTGTCATAAAATCTTTAATCCCTTGAAAAAATGGTTTATCTGCAAGATGTGAATAATGATCGTCTAATAATATGTCTCCTAGTTGAATCATTTTTGTCCCAATAACCTTAAAACCTTTTCGTTCAAATCGTGTGTATACTTCTCCGATCAAGCCACGCACGATTGCATCTGGCTTAATGATAATTAAAATTTTTTCTTCTTTCATAGTAAATATACTATAACAAAAAACACTTCTTTTAGGAAGTGTTTTTTAATTAAACATAACGACGCATAATATTAGCTTCTACCTCTGCACGCGGTTTACCGTACTTGTGATATGACAATTGTTTAATCTTTTCAGAAACACCTGCTGGATTTTTCTTTGCAAAAAATTCAAGTGGGAGCGTTGATATATTAAATGGCTGTAGCGGTTTCCCATACCCAATCATTTGCAGATAGGCATTCCTATTTGGAATTTTCATGATATCATCAGCAACGAATACAGGTGCAAATTTTTTCTCTAAATATTGCGCATCATCTGATGAAATACGGAACGATGCTGTTGTTCCCACGTTACCGAATACTGAATTTTTGATTCCCTCATCTAATTGAGCAATGTATTGATGTGCAATATGTAACCCAAGTCCATATTTTCGCGCCTCCGACAGGATTGATGAAATTGAATCAGTAGAGACGTTCTGGAACTCATCAATATATAAATAGAATGGTGGTAATTTTCCACCCAATGAATCAACACGTGATAATGCTGCCATCAGAATTTTTCCAACCAAAACCAAACCAATCAGGTTTGCATTAATTTCACCAAGTCGTCCCTTTGCAAGGTTCACCAATAAAATTTTCTTGGTATCCATAATTTCACGGAAATTAAATGATGATTTTTGTTGTGCAACAACAGGTCGCATAATTTCGTTTGAAATAAAGACGTCAAATTTTGAGGTAATGTAGGGTACAAAGTTTTCAAGACCTTGATCCCCTGTTGTTTGCTCTGCGTTCTTCCAAAACTGTTTTATAATAGGGTTTTTACAGTAACGCAATTTCATGTCACGAAACGATTTGTCACCTAGTACACGTCCAATTTCTAACAAGGTATTCCCTGACTCTGGATGATCCATAACAAGCCCGGCCGAGTTTCTAAAGTATTGTTCAAACATAGCTCCTCCACCTTGCTTCATATCAAAAAGTTTTCCAAAAATAGACATCATTTCATTTATAACAAATGATTTTTGCTCTGGATAACGAATATCGTAATCCAACATATTCAATGCCATTGGACGTTCTGTGTGTGCTGGATCAAAATAAATCACATCATCAATTCGTTCAGGAGGAATATGATCTAGTATATCTTGAACATCAGACCCATGTGGGTCAATAAAACAAACACCATCGCCGTTAACAATATCCTGAATAATCATTGATTTCAAGATATGAGTTTTACCTGTTCCTGTTTGCCCTATTACATAGAAATGTCTCAAACGATCCTCAGGCGACATATGTACGTAGGTCTCACGATGTCGATATTTATTTACCCCTAAAATAATTCCATCCGTTGGTGTTCCAGGCGGTGCTGGTGCAATTTTTGAACTTTCCTGTTTTAATTGCGATGTTGACGAAATTGAGAGCGGAAAATGATATAATGTTGCAAGCTCTTTGAGGTTTAACTTAAAAGCATGCCCATTGTGATACATCCTAAAAATAAAGTGATGAACAAGCTCATCAAGCTTCGACCCTAAGACAGACTTAAAATGAATTCCGTTTCCTTTGGTGTTATTAAATTGATGAAATGATGACTCTAAATCATGCAAAATAGCATCTGAGCGTTGCTTTGTTTTTGCAGCTGTTATTATTCTCATATTTGTTAATACAATGGTCGATTTTAATTTTTCAGATATTGAAGCAATCGCATCATCATCGATTTTTTTATCACTATTCTCAGCGTCTTTTTTAGGACTTGAAAAAACATCCTTGAAACCACGACCTATATCATCAAATACAGATAAACTTATCGCATCTTTTAATTTTTCTCCTTTTTTTAATTTATCAAGAACATTACCATACTCCTTAATGTGATCATGACCACTAGGACGAACAATAAATTGAATCGAGGCTCCTTCACCTGATTCTGATAGTTTTGAAAATGTGTTTACCAAAACTTTCATTGGATCATGGTCAAAATCATCATATGTTTTCATTTGTAGAACATCGTATTCGGCTGCAAGACCATACGAACCAGATGTCACACATGCATATGGAAAAATATTATAATCATCAAAAATCTCAGTAACACGTACATCTTCAAACAATGACAATATTTGTTTTTCAAAAAGATTTCCACGATGCTTAGGGACTGTCACATATAATGCCATGTCATTACTGTCGTTTCCCTTTGAGATTTCTAATGTGTAGTAATTATTATTTTTATTTTTTCTATCATCTGCAACTGATTGCATTCCAGCCATAAACTGTTCCATCAATGTTACAATTTTTTTAAATTCATGTTCTTCATTATTTTTTGAGTTTGGTAATGTAATTTCGAACATTCGTAAATCAAGTGATTTTGCAAGATTTGTTTTTGGTCGTAAACCTGGAACTTCATAATTTGATGCTAAATATTGAATAAGAAAACGATGAAAATCATCCTCAATATGTGGATTTTTCATACGCGAAACCATTTCTAGTGCATTTTTAATACCTCTATCTATCATAAAAGTGTATAAATCTTCAACAACAGTATCATGTTCCTCAGGAGCAAGACGAAGAGAGATTCCTTCAACTTCGTGGTTTTGAATTAGATATTTTTCATGAAGAACATCTGTTATGTTTGTATTCTTATATGATTCTATTATATGTTCTGCAACATTTTCTTTTTTTTGTTCAACTGGAAGATTGTCTGGCTCTTTATCAGAATGATATTCCAACTGTGAACGTAGAAATTTAATCTCTTCTTGTGGACTCCTGAACTGTGGAGTATTTTTTAATTTTTCATGAAAATCATTTTGCATACAATTATTATACTACTTCTTGTGATTCAAAACAAAAAACTCTTGTAAGAGTTTTTTAACTATGTTCGTGACGAAACAATTTCATCTGCAACAGATTTTGGCACAACATCATATCGTAGAAACTCCATGGTAAAGTTTCCTCGTCCTGATGTCATTGAGCGCAGGTTACCAATGTAACCGAACATTTCAGCCAATGGAACAACTGCTGTAATAGCATGTATAAATCCTCTATCTTCCATCCCCTCTACGAGTCCACGTTTTGATGATAAATCACCATTAACGTCTCCAATGTATTCTTCTGGAACAACTACCTCAACCTTCATCATTGGTTCTAGAATAACTGGTTGTGCTAACTGTGCAGCATTTTTAAATGCCTTTGATGCAGCAATTTTAAATGCAATTTCTGACGAATCCACATCATGATAGGTACCATCATATAGCTCTACTGAAATATTATTCATTTGATACCCAGCAACGGTTCCACGTGCCATGGCTTCTTTGAATCCTTTTTTACAGGCTGGAATATATTCCTGAGGAATAACTCCACCCTTGATACTATTAATGAATTCAAACCCTTCATCGTCACGTGTAACATTTTTCTTTAGTTCTTCACCTTCTTCTAATGCTACCAATGGTTTAACATGAATCTTTACGTGACCGTATTGCCCACGCCCTCCTGATTGTTTTATGTATTTCTCCTCCATTGATGCTGTCCCTTTGATAGTTTCTCGATATGCTACTTGTGGCTTACCAACATTAGCTTCTACTCCAAACTCTCGTTTCATTCGGTCAACAAGAATGTCTAAATGTAATTCTCCCATACCTGAAATCACCGTATCCATAGTCTCAGTATCTGTTGAAACCACAAAAGTTGGATCCTCTGATGATAATCGCGATAGTGCAATTCCCATTTTTTCTTGATCGGCCTTTGTTTTTGGTTCAATTTTCAATGAAACAACTGGTTCTGGAAAATCAATTTCATCTAAAATAATTGGATTTTCAAGATCACATAATGTGTCAGAAGTTCGTACATCTTTTAAACCAACAGCAGCTGCGATTTCACCGGCGTAGACTTTTTTAACATCTTCACGTTCGTTTGCATGCATTCGCAAGATTCGTCCAATACGCTCCTTGTTTCCAGTTCGAGAATTCAAAATATATGAACCAGCCTCTAATACACCAGAATAAACTCGGAAAAATGTAATTTGACCAACAAATGGATCAACAGCAAGCTTGAAAGCAAGAGCTGCAAATGGCTCTGAATCAGAAGGTCCTCGTTCGATTACTTCCTCTGTCTTTGGGTCAGTTCCTTGGACAGCCTTAATATCTATTGGTGCCGGCATATAATCAACAACAGCATCAAGCATTAACTGTACACCAATATTCTTGAATGCAGTTCCACCAAATACAGGAACAACATTGTTCGCAATAGTTTGCTTTCGTAGTTCAGTTTTTAATTCTGCAAGAGAAATTTCTTCTCCTTCAAAATATTTATTCATTAATTCATCATTGTTTTCAACAATTTTTTCAATAAACATCCCACGTTTTTCCTCGGCAGCAACCTTGTAATTCTCTGGAATTTCAAATTCTACAATTTTATTTCCCATCTCACCTTCAAATTTGTAGGCTTTCATAGTTAATAAATCAATCACCCCTTCTAACTCTGATTCAACACCAATCGGTAATTGAGCCATAACAGCATTTTTTGTAAGACGTTCTGTAATTGAATCAAAAGCCTTCTGAAAATCTGCACCAATTTTGTCTAATTTATTAATGAAACACATTCGAGGAACCTCATACTTGTCGGCTTGTCGCCAAACAGTTTCAGATTGTGGCTCTACTCCAGCATTACCATCAAACACCACAACAGCACCATCAAGCACTTTCAAAGAACGCTCTACCTCAGCAGTAAAATCTACGTGACCTGGTGTATCGATGATGTTAAACCTCATCTTAGCATCAGGATTTTTATCTTCGTATGTTGGTGTCCAGAAACATGTAGTAGCCGCAGAAGTAATAGTAATCCCACGCTCTTGTTCTTGCTCCATCCAATCCATCGTTGCTGCACCATCATGCACCTCTCCAATTTTATGTGACCGACCTGTATAATACAGAATTCGCTCTGTTGTGGTAGTTTTTCCAGCATCAACATGTGCCACGATACCAAAGTTTCTTGTTTTTTCTAAAGGATAATCTCGTTCCATAGTAATAATTGTTATAAATAAATTTAGTTAATAAACCTTTTTTGTCTTTTAAAATCAAAAGACCCCCAAGGTCTTCAATAGGATGTATATTACCGTAATTTCCTGTTTTTGCAATATAAAAATAAGACTTAAAATCTTATTTTTATATATTAACCAATAATACCCATTTTTTGAGATTTACTTTTTATTGTGTCTCGTATTTTATTTTCACTCAAGAAACCAGCCTCAAAACCAACTGTTCCACAAAACTCTGTAGCACCATTTCCATATGTAGGATATTCATTGATAAAATTTGTTATATTATAAACTTCTCCATCCATTAAAACCCAGCAATCTTTTGATTTTGTATGTTTTTGGAATTCTGACATTGCGATGTTTCTTGGCTTTGTTGCTCCTCCACCAGAACCTCCACTTTTTCGTCCACCACCTCCACCGCTTGATGAATAAGATTTTGGTTCTGCTTTCTTTTCTTCTACAACCTCTTCTGACTCACTAATGACTTCTAGTTCTGTTTTATCAGGTTTATAAATGTTAAATAAAGATGTAGAGCCAAAAACAGCAACAACACCCAAAGCAATTAACATTTTTTTTTCTTTTTTCTTTAACTGTTTCATATTTTATATATTATTTAACATCTTTCATAAGGTAAAATAATGGTAAGATCATCTGCCGTAAAAGCAATTCTATCTATACCAGCAGAAGTAAGAGTATTAACCAAACAAACACCTGGTGTCTCCCATTCATTTTCATCAAGGAGAAACGGAGAACCCCAAGCATCAACATAATAAGCCGAACCATCGGATAGAGTAGAATCATAATTTGTTACAATACTATCAATTGCATGTTCCCAATCTGTTACACAAACGTGAGTCGATACAAGTCCCGATAAATCTGTCCCGGCAGGACAACTATCATAAGAGTCGTTATTCCCCGTTATATCGCGAAGTATAAGACTATTATTTATTTGTGCTCCAGCTACATAATTTCTCATTTGTCTCAAAACAGTTTGTGTTTTTGCAATTTTTGCCTTGTCTCGTGCTTCTCCAAGTGAAGATAGAACAACGGTTGCTAAAATACCTATAATAGCAATAACGACAAGGAGCTCTATAAGAGTAAATCCTTTATTGTTTTTCATATTATGATTCTACCACATTAAAAAAAAGAGATTAACTCTTTTTATTTTTTAGAATATTTGATATTAAATTAATATTCTCTCATTGCAATTTGTGCATCAATTTTCTTGATAAGATCAAGAATAACCGATACAGCAATCAGAACACCTGTTCCTCCAATGGCGATAGCTTGGTTACCTGTTGTAGATAGCAAAACCATCGGTAAGACAGCAATAAGACCCAAGAATGAAGCACCTACAAAGGTAATTCTATTTGCAATTGTTGCAAAATACTCTGAGGTAGCATTTCCAGGTCTAATTCCTGGAACAAATGAACCTGATTTAGCAAGGTTTTCTGACATTGCTTCTGGGTCAAATGTAATAGCTGTATAAAAATAGGTAAATCCAAATACCATAACAAAATAAATAATTGGATACCAAATATTATGCGTCAAAACAACATTAATACCATGAGCAGCCGAAGCTAACCATGGAATAGTTGATTCCAAGAAATAATTAGCAATCATTTGTGGAAACAATAGAATTGAAAGTGCAAAAATAATTGGCATAACTCCAGCTTGGTTAATTCTCATTGGAACATAACTAGCCGCTGAACCGTATGTACTCATACCTCGCACCTGTTTTGCATGAGTAATTGGAACATGACGTTCTGCTTCGTTAATTAATACAACAGCAGCAACTACAATCAAAATTAAAATTCCGTATAATACATATGAAAATAATTCTGATGGAGTATAAGACACAACCATTTGTGAAAGAACCCCAGGAAGAGATGCGACAATACCTGCAAAGATAATTAATGAAACCCCATTACCTACACCAAATTCAGTAATAAGTTCACCAATCCACATTATTAACATCGCCCCAGCTGTCACTACCAAAATATTGGTAATCATACCTGTGGTTGTTAATGATGGAAGAGCTCCTTGCTTTGAAAGCAAGGTAAGAATTCCAAACCCTTGAACAAGAGCAATAGGAACAGTCAAAAGACGTGAATAAAGGTTGAATTTTTTACGTCCAATTGAACCTTCTTCGTGAAATAATTTTTTCAACTTTGGCACAACAGTCGTCATTAATTGCATAATAATTGATGACGTAATGTATGGACCAACACCTAATACAATAATTGATAATTGTGATAAACCTCCTCCTGAAAATAGATTCAAGAATGAGAAAAATTGATTATCTGATAAAAATTGTTGTAAAATAGCTGGCTCAACACCAGGAACAGGGATAGTTCCCAGAAATCGAAATACAATAAGCATTCCAAGGGTGAACAAGATACTATTTCTAAGCCCTTTGTCTCCTAATAAAATATGAAGTTTTCGTTTAAACGTACTCATATTACTATTATGCTACAATTCCTCCTGCCTTGCTAATTTTCTCGGCAGCTGAAACTGAAACTTTACAATTTTCAACGCTAAGCTTTTTTGTTAACTCTCCATTTCCAAGAATTTTAACCCCTGCCTTTCTAGCCATTGCCCCAGTTAAAAGCCCTCGCTCCATAAGAATAACTGGAGAAACAACATCTCCTGCCTTAAAGTTTTCTTCAAGAAAAGCGCAATTAAATACATTTGGTTTGTTTTTAATTGATTTATTTGAATTAACTCCTCGCCCTCGTAGTTTAGGGAGTTTTTTAATTTGGTCACGTATTTCAGCACGGATTCCGTGTCCTCCATGTTGTTTTTGACCTTTGTGACCTCGTCCTGAGGTTTTACCTCGTAATCCTCCTCGTCCAACTTTTTTAGCTTTTCGATTTGGATTTTTTCGTTTTAATTCGTGAGTTTGCATAATACTTATTTAGTGTTAGCAGCCGCTCGCGGTGCACGATTAAATGGTTTTCGACCTCCTGGTCCTCCACGTCCTCCACGCCCTCCTCGATCATTTCCCATTTCAGCTCGACGTTTGTCTGCAAGTTTCTTTTTCAAGATTTCTTTTTCTGAATCTGACATTTCGAAAATTCGTAAAGCTTCGATTGCAGCCTTTGCATTGTTCAATTTATTTTTTGAACGTGAATGCACTTGCGCTGTAACATCAGTAATTCCAGCAAGCTTCAATACTGATCGCATTGTTGAACCTGCAACAAGTCCACGCTGTTTGTTTGGCATCATATTTACATCTGATGCAGTAACACGTGCGCTTGATTCATGTGGAATGGAATTATTTTTTGTAAGTTTAAGATATAAAAGGTTTTTTCGCGCCTGTACAATTGATTTTTGAATAGCAATTGATGTATCAGTTGCCTTTCCTGAACCTAGTCCAACACGCCCTTTTTTATCTCCAATAATCATATCAACACGAAATGAAAGACGCCGTCCTCCTTTTACAACACGAGTAACTCGTGAAATATTGATAATTTTTTGATCAAATTCTGGTTTTGGCCTATTACCAAACCGAGAACCTTTTCGAAATGGTTTTCGTCCACCAGTTCGACGAGCTCCGCCGCTACCCTGATACCCAGTTCGACGTGGTCGAGCTGAAGATTCAGTTTTTGCAGTATCCGCTCCTGTCTTTGCTGTTTCTGTTGTCTTGGCTCCAACTGATGTTGTTGCTTTAACCTCAGTTTTAACAGCTTCAGCTTGTTCTGTTTTTTGTTCTTCTGACATTATATTTAGATAGTTACTTCCAATATTGGAAATTGATTAAAATTTGAAATCTTAGACTAAAATTTTAGTCCAGCTTCTCGAGCGGCTTCTGCAAGAGCTTTTACACGTCCAGCAAATAAATATCCTCCTCGATCGAAAACTACATTTGTAATATTCTTGGCAGATGCAGCTTTTGCAATTGCCTTCCCTACGCTTGCAGCCCGCTCTGTGTTTGTCCCTTTTGAATCCTTAACATCTGTTGCAGAGGCTAATGTTTCTCCTGTTTCATCATTAATAAGCTGTGCGTAAATTGATTTATTTGAACGAAACACTGATAGTCGTGGACGTTCAGCAGTTCCGTTAATTTTTGCACGTATTTTTGCGTGCCTTCTCGCTCTTTTTTGAGACTTGTATTGTGAATTATTCATAATATTTTTGAATTAAGATCTATGCGATTAAGCAGATTTCTTACCTTGTTTACGTCGAATAATTTCACCTTCATAACGAATTCCTTTCCCTTTGTAAGGTTCAGGTTTCTTTTTAGCTCGAATCTGAGCTGCAAATTGATTTGTTCGCTCTTTATCATTACCAGTTATGGTAATAAGATTTTTTTCAGCAGTAGCAGTAATTCCCTCTGGAATTTCCATTACAACTGGGTGTGAAAACCCTAATTGCATGTGCAATTGTTTTCCTTTCACTTCTGATCGGAATCCAACCCCTTCTACAATTAGTTTTTTTTCAAAACCCTTGGTGACTCCTTCTAACATATTCATCAAATGTGATGCATATGTTCCGATAAGAGCTTTTGAGAATACTGATTCTGTGGCTAGCCCCAAAACAAATGCTCCGTCTTTTAATTCGACTGAAATAACGTCTGTTTTGAAAACTCGTGACAATTCTCCTTTTGCACCTTTTAATACAACGTTTCCGTCTGTAATTGATGCTTCTACTCCTGCTGGAATAGCGATTGGTTGTTTAGCAAGTCGTGACATAATAATTTAATTTATTGCCTAGGCAATTTCGAATAACATTTCTCCTCCAACCATTTCTGTTTTAGCCTCGTCACCTGTCAAAATCCCTTTTGGGGTTGATAGGAACAAAGTACCAAAACCTTGTCGTACAGTATAAATTCCTTTTGTACCTGTATATAATCGTCGTGATGGTTTTGAGATTCGTTTAACGTACGAAATACGTGGAGATTTGTCCTTTTTATAAAGAACGTCGATTTCTAATCGGTCTCCTTTTTTCATTTTCTTTTGAGAATATGATTTTACATATCCTTCCTGAAAAAGGGCTCGTGCGATATCTGCTCGGTAATTTGAGTAAGGAACCGTTAATGATTCTTTACCTGCATTTCCTGCATTTTTAATCGCGACAAGCATATCTGCGATTTTGTCCATAATATTTTTTAGTTTAAGAATATAAAATTCTTGAGTTAATCATTTTAAAAACGATAATTCGTTTTACCAAGAAGATTTTCGAACACCAGGAATTTTTCCCTCGTTTGCTAGCTCTCGAAAGCAAATTCGACATAAATCAAAATCTCGCATGTATCCGTGTTTACGTCCACATTTGAAACATCGATTTACGATTCGTGTTGAAAATTTTGGCTTTTTCAATGATCGTGCGATAACTGATTTTTTTGCCATATAATAATTTAAATGTGCTGAAAAAACTGAAAGACAGTCTTAAAAGCATTTTCTTTTAATCAAAAATTCAAAATGAATTTTTGGCCAAGACAATATCGCGCTATGCATATGCTAATTCCCTTATAAATAAAGGCTTTATCATATAGACACGGATTGCACCTAGCTCGCTCAATACTACCAGAAAAAGTCTAAATGACAAGTAATAACATTGTATTTATCAATGTAATGTTTATAATAAAAATTATGAATATCTATTTATTTCAAAAAATATTAGGGATTGGAGTTTTGGTTTTACAAATTGGAATTGTTGCATTAATTATTTATTTAATCTACAAAAAGATTACTAAAAAATCTATTACGTGGATTGACAGTCTCTTTGCAGATTATGGAATGTGGTTCGCCGGATTTACCGCATTATTTGCAATTATTGGATCGTTGATATTTTCTGATATCTATCATATTGAGCCATGTAAACTATGTTGGGTTCAACGAATCTTTATCTATCCACAAGCGCTTATTATGTTTATTGCCGCATGGAAACATGATTTTAAAGTATGGACCTATACATTATGGTTATCAATTCTGGGATTACTCATTGCGCTATATCAAGTAAATGAACAACTAGATATTACAAATATTATTCCAGAGGCTGACTGCGTCGCAGGAGCTGATGCTGCATGTTCACAAATTCATATGTTAGAATTTGGATATATTACCTTTCCATTAGCATCTGCAACATTATTTATATTTATATTAGTTTTGTATAGTATGCGAAATAAAAAATCTGCTTAGGCAGATTTTTTATTTGTAACTATATGAGAACTTTTAATCACGTACCTCATTTTTACAATACGTTGCACTTTCTCTAAAAGAGCTATTTTAAATTCTGGATTATTTTTTATCTCGCGCAAGATATCTGAATATGCAGAGTGAATGTTTCGTGGCATTAAAACAATGTCAGCGCCAGATTTCAAGGCTTGCAATTCGACATGGTCAAAATTATTTAATGCACCCATATTCATGGCGTCAGTAATAATAATCCCGTCAAAACTCAAATCGTTACGTAACAAATCAATCATAATATTTCTCGATAATGTAGCAGGTTTTCCATTGGTGTTCCATTTTTTATTATTTTCAACAGCTAAATGTCCAACCATAATAATAGGAATATTATTATCTATTGCGTGTTTAAAATTTTCCAACTCCTCCATTTCACCATTTATTGTAGAGAGTATTTTGTGTGTATCGCCTATAACATTTCCATGTCCCGGAAAATGTTTTGCGGTTGGAAAAATATTATTTTCGTACGTGATGTTTGCAAATAACTGTGCACGCTGTTTTACAATCTCATTATCTGTAGAAAATGCACGATCTCCAATCACAACCTTATTCTTTCCATTATCATATACGGGTGCAAAATTAATATTTACTGATTTCTGTTTCAAATATTTTGAAATTCTATTTACAGAATAATTTATTTTTTTATCGCTGTTTAGGTTCTGGGTTTCGTTTTTAAAACTCAATCCAGGCAAACGGTTTTTTAACAATGATGGCTCCGCATCAACCGCCACCAATACAGGTAGATCAGAATTAATATTTTTATTAATTAGATTTTGTTCAGTAGAGCGGACTTCCCTGCCTAAAACCATGTATCCACCTAGATGATATTTTTTAAATAATTCTGCAAAATTATTAATATCAGAATGTTTTTCAAGCGCTGGCATTAAAACCATTCCCGCGAGTTGTTCATCAGATAATTTTGAAACGATATTATCTGCAAAATTTTCAAGATTTTTATTACCTTTTCCAAAATCAAAATAGTTCCACTCCAACCACTCTGTATTTTCAAAAACTAATGGTTGGGTAACATATTTTTGATTAATATATTTCAAACTGAAAAATCCTATCGTAAAGACAATCAGTATAAATAATATAATTTTAGGAATTGTTTTCATTAAATTTCAAATTTATTAGAGAAATTAGTAATTCTTTTAGATCCAGAAATTGTAATCAAAAATAGGTCTTCGATACGTATACCTCCAATATCCTTGTAATAAAGACCAGGTTCAATGGTTATAATATCCCCTTCCTTTAAAATATCATCTGTATCTCTACCTATACGAGGTAAATCATGAAGTATGTCACTAACACCATGACCAACGCCGTGCACAAACCCTTCTGAATATTTAAATTCTTTCCCTTTTCCAAAAGTTTTATAGCCATTTTTTTCAAAATATTTTTCAACCTTTTTTTGAATATCAATACATTTTCTTCCTGGTTTTAGCATTTTAATAGCAATATTCTGTGCTTCTAAAACACTGTCATACATTTTATTTAATTTAGCGGATGATTTTCCAATACAGACCGTACGTGTCATATCAGCAAAAAATCCTGTTTCTCTGGAACGTGGATAGATGTCGATAACAATTGCTGTGCCAGGTGTTAAATTCCCGAAGCCTTCTTCATGAGGGTCAATCGCCTGAACACCACCAGCAACAATATGATTTTCAGGAGATTCACAATTATATATATTTAATATATCATCAATAATTTTATGTGCAGTTTCAGAATTTGGTTTTTCAGAATTTTTTAGATAATCAATTACTTTTTTCATTGCTTGTTCAGTCGCACGTTGAACCTCTACTATCGATTCTAATTTAATATTCATATTTTTAGTATATCAAAATATAAAATTAAAAACGAGAATATTTCTCGTTTTTACTAATAGTCTTGAAGCTTCTTGATTTTTTCATTCATTCGAATCTTCTCATGAACCTTTGCCTCGATTTGACGAATACGTTCACGTGTTACGTCAAATTTTCTACCAACCTCTTCCAATGTATGTGTAATACCGTCAATTAACCCATAACGTAATTCAATAATTACACGCTCCTTTTCAGTCAATTCATTCAATATTACTGACAATTGCTCAGTAAGGATTTGTCTAGATGAAGCACGATCTGGTGATGGAATTTTTTCATCAGCAATAAATTCTCCGCGTGATGATTTTCCATCGTCGTCAGAACCAATTGGTTCCTCCAAAGACATTGTTGTTTGATTAATTTTACCAATTAAATTAATCTTTTCGATATCAAACTCCATTTCCTTTGCGATTTCCTCTGGTAACGGATCACGCCCCATTTCCTGAGCCATTCTCTTGTAGGTTCGCTTATATTTAGAAATAGTCTCCACCATATGAACCGGGATTCGAATGGTTCGTGATTGGTCGGCTAGCGCTCGTGTAATAGATTGTCTAATCCACCATGTTGCATATGTTGAAAATTTATAACCACGTTTCCAGTCAAATTTCTCGACAGCCTTGAACAATCCAATGTTCCCTTCCTGGATTAAATCTAACAAGGTTAAATCAGGAGAACGTCCAACATATTTTTTAGCAAGCGATACAACCAAGCGCAGATTTGCCTTTGCTAATAAATTTTTAGCCTCTTCGTCTCCTGCTTCGATTCGTTTTGCCAAAGAAACCTCCTCGGCAGACTTAATCAATGAATATTGACCAATTTCCCGTAGATACATTTGAATAGAATCCTTTGTTGCTGGGGATTTTTTTGTAGAAAAATCCTTTGCCAATAGGTCCTCATCAGACATGTCTAGATCTAATAAACCTCCACCACCTGATGATGCTGAACCTTCTACGATATCAATTTCGGCGTCTCCAATTTTTGTGTAAAGCTCATCTAAAAACATTACGTCATCCTCTATATTTGGAAATTCCTTTAAAATTTCAGCATAGGTTAGAAAACGTCGTTTTTTACCCTTTTCAATAAGGGTCTTTGCCTTTGCGTCACGTATCTCTAATTCACGATTTATTTCAGCAAGAGTTTTTTCTTTTTGAACCTTTTTAATCATTATTTTTGGGGGAGTTTTTTTAGATACTTTTTTAGGAGTTTCTTTTTTTACTGATGTTTTTTTAACGACCTTTTTCTTAGCTACTGTTTTTTTTGTTGTTGGTTTTTTTACTGGCATAATATTATTCTGCTATGTTCTTTATACTATCTATTTTTTTACGAATGTCACTACTTTTTCGCATTAATTCTGTTGGAATTTGTTTTGGATTCATTATCTGTTCCTTTCTAATCTGTGCTTGAATTTTTCCTGATTCAATTTTCAACTGATCAAGCTCCATTGTTTTTAGTGATTCTTTTATTTTTTTCTCAAAAAATTCAAATTTTTTGTCTGCCATTTTTTCCTCAAATACAAAAATACTCATTGAACGTTCCTCTGTGGAAATATTATTTACATCAGAAAAAATATCTGTATTGAAAATAGCCTTATACTTTTGCTCGATATCAGTCTTTATAGACTCATACCTCTCAGAAAATGAATCATCAAGATAATGAACCATTAATAAAAATTCTTTTTTCATATCAATAGATTCTTGTTTTATTTCTATTGGATGTTCAGAGATAATGTCGAGGGTCTCTTCTGGATTGTATGATTCAAAATCATTGCGAACAGCTGTAATTGGTGTCCCTAAAAATACTGCAATTTTTTGCAACATGTGATCACGTGTTGTTGCTGATTTTGTGAATGAGATAAACTGAAATAAATCATTATGAACCAAGGTTTGTTTTGTTTCAAAATCTGGATTATCCTGCTCAGATAATTTCATACGGAAATCAATATAATCCTGTGGCTCCATTAATGCAACATCCCAAGCCTCGGCAGAACGGCTGATGGTGTCTGCTGGATCCTCACCTTCCCTCAACGAAATAACCTTTACACGCATATTGTGTTTATAGGAAACAATAACACTACGTCGTGTTGCCTTTATTCCAGCCTTGTCACTATCGAGCGCTAGATAAACCGTATCAGTAAAACGTTTAATCATTTCAACATGTTGATCGGTTAACCCTGTTCCTGAGATTGCTACCGTGTTTTCATATCCCGATTGCTGAGACAATAGTACGTCTAATTGCCCTTCTACCAGAATACAATAATCAGATTTTGACATGGCTGATTTTGCTGTGTGATACCCATAGAGAACTTTTGACTTATCGAAAAGTGGTCCCTCGGGAGAATTAATATATTTTGCAGCTTTGTCATTTTCACCCCAAATTCGTCCAGAGAACCCGACAACACGCGAACGTCCGTCAAATAGCGGAAACATAATTCGCGAACGAAATCGGTCATAATATCCAGAACCAGATTTAGAAACGGCAAGTCCCGCACGTTCAATCTCTCTGTCGGTGAATTTTTTAGATTTTAAATAATCATAAATCGCACGCCAACCGTCTGGTACAAAACCAAGTCGAAATGAAATCATTGTTTCCTTTGTCAGTCCGCGCTTCAATAAATATTCAACAATTTCTGGTGTTTTTCGTAACTGTACCTCGTACCATTTGGTTGCTAAGTCGAGCAGCTTAAATAGCCGATCGCGTTCTGTTTGCGCCTGCTGACTTTGTGCGGTTTTT
>JAJOLB010000017.1 GCA_021129535.1 Minisyncoccota bacterium | reverse complement strand
ATCTTTATAAAAGAGAGCTGTTAGCTCTATAATAAAAATCCGCCTTTGCAAAAAGGCTTTTTTTTTATCCAAAAATATCTATACTGTAATTATGAAACGAGTTGCTATTTTTATCTTATTTATTTTTTTAATTTTTATCTCACAGCAATACATTGTTTTACCACTTCTTTTTATAGTTGCTATTCTGTCTCCTTTTATTTTTTATGAAATTTTGTTTTTAGGACTTCTTTTAGATATTGTTCTTTTGCCTGTTTTACCTCTATACACCATTTCAACTATGATTATTTTAGGTTTATCATTTATTATCAGAAAGAGAATGTCATTTCATGTTTAATTTTAGAAGAAAGCGAAGATATCGTGATTACGATATAAACCCTGATGAAATATTCATAGACACCTTGAATGTTTCAAATATGAACAGACAGCAGTTTGAAGGAGTTATTGAAAAACCAATTTCATCAAAGAGTATTTTTTTTACGGGTGCTTTCTTTGTTGTTGTCGCAATTATTTTTTCTGTAAAATTATTTAGTTTACAAATAATTCAAGGAGAAAATTTTGCTAAAAAATCAGAAAGTAACCTTTTAAGAGAGAAACCCATCTTTGCAGAACGCGGAATTATCTATGATAGAAATGATATTGAATTAGCCTGGAATGAAAAAAAATCTTCTGAAAAAGATTTCTTGGATAGAGCTTATATAAAAAAAGAAGGCTTTGGACACATTCTAGGTTATGTTAATTATCCTCAGAAAGATAATGACGGAAATTATTGGAGGACAAAAATAGAAGGGCAGGCAGGTTTAGAAAAAAAATATAATGACATGTTGAATGGTAAAAATGGATCATTATTGTTTGAGGTCGACGCCTTGGGAAATGTTATATCTGAAAATAATATTAAATCTACTAAAAGCGGAGAAAATATAAAAATAACCCTTGATAGTAAGATACAAAATGAAATGTACCTTGCCATCAAAGGTCAGGCAGAAGAAAACGGCTTTAATGCAGGTGCTGGTGGAATTATGAATATTCATACAGGAGAGCTTTTATCGTTTGTTAGTTATCCTGAATACGATCCATACACTTTGGCAGAAGGAAAAGATAGGGAAAAAATAAAAGGCTTTTTTAGTGACCCACAAAAACCTTTTTTAAATAGATTTACGGCTGGACTTTATTCTCCTGGATCAACGATTAAACCGTTCTTGGCCCTTGCTGCATTAAACGAAAATCTCATTACTAAAAATACAAAAATTTTAAGTGTAGGTAAAATCGAAATTCCAAATAAATATAACCCATCAAATTCTTCAATTTTTAAAGATTGGCGTCGCGGCGGACATGGCTCAACAGACGTAACATTTTCTATTGCTGATTCTGTGAATACCTTTTTCTATGCTATTGGTGGAGGTTATAAAGATCAAAAAGGACTTGGTATTACAAAAATAGAAGACTATTTGAGAACTTTTGGAATTGCTGAACGAACAGGAATTGATTTTGGTCAGGAAGTTACTGGAACTATTCCAAACCCTGAATGGAAGGCTCGTACTTATAAAGATTCAACGTGGCGTTTGGGAGATACCTATATTACCTCTATCGGTCAGTTTGGGACACAGGTTAGTCCTATACAGATGTTACGTGCAACATCAGCAATAGCAAATAATGGAACTCTACATGAACCTATACTTATTTCAGAAAATTCAATGAATATTTCTGTATCAAAAGAGATATCAAATGAACACTATAACTTGGTAAGAAAAGGTATGCGTGACACGGTTACAAAAGGTACAGCTCAAAATATTAATGTAGATTTTATGGGTTTTGCTGCAAAGACAGGGACCGCACAGGTTGGTGTAAATAACGAATTCTATAATTCATGGATTATTGGATATTTCCCATCAGAAAAACCTCAATACGCCTATACCATTGTTATGGAAAAAGGGAATAAAGATAAAAGTGGCTCAGCAAGCAATGTAATGAAAAATTTTATACACTCTGTTCAGGAAAATTATCCGGAGTTTTGGTTTGATTTTAAAAACGAAGTTTAATCGTTTTTTTTGATACAACATGATATAGTAATATATGTAATATTCACGCTCTTGTGCGTTATATATTATGTAGAGAGATTTTGTCTTCTAATTATCTCTTTTTATTAAATTAATTATTTTATTAACATATGAAAAAAATAGTATTAAAAGGTTTATTCGTATTTGGACTTATGCTTGCAGGGACATCTGTACAGGCAATAGGTGGTGAGGTGCATCTTGTTGGAAAAGATAGCTTTGTAACTAAGCAACTGCAATATACCCAGACACTACGCCGCGGAACAGTAAATGCAAAGGTATTATCATTACAAAAGAAGTTAAAAGAATTTGGTTTTTATCACAAGGCTCTTGACTCAGATTATGGTTCAGGAACAGTTGCTGCTGTGATGGCATTTCAGCGTGCAAAAGGATTAGAGGTTGATGGAATTGCTGGTCCAAAAACATACGCAATGGTTTTGGCAACGAATGCAGCTGCGTTTAACGCAGGTGGAATTAAGCCATCATTTAATACTGATATGAAAGCTTGTACAAAGGAATACGCACCAGTTTGTGGACAGGTAGATATCTG
The DNA here is from genome assembly GCA_021129535.1 of Minisyncoccota bacterium. GTDB lineage: Bacteria > Patescibacteriota > Minisyncoccia > Phycocordibacterales > UBA1006 > UBA1006. Next base: position 21,039 of record JAJOLB010000017.1, on the reverse strand, counting down.
TAAGGGGAAAGAAATTTGCCCTGCTCTTGCTGTGTTGCCACAAACATTTTCAAACTCTTGTATGGCAGGATTGGCAAATGCAAAAATCCTTTATAAGGGGAAATGTCAGACAACAAGACCTATTGATATTTTACCAATTGATGATAATTTTGATGCTCCTGAAATTGAAACAGAATCAGCAACAAATGTAACTGCTTACCATGCTTATCTAAATGGAGTATTAGATGACCTTGGTGATGCAGATGAGGTTAAAGCCTTCTTTGTTATTACTCATGATGATGAAAATATAGACGATATTGAAAATGAATATAATACATTCTCTTCAATTCAGCAAAATGGACTATTAAAAAAATATTTTGATAACATGGATGATGAAGATGACTTCACAAAATATATTACAGGATATGTAAATAATAATACAAACTATTACAGAGCTTGTGGTCAATACGAAGATTCTAATAATAATGACCATATTGTTTGCGGTGATATTAAGGAATTTACTACTCCTTTTAGCGCTGATAGTGACGATTGTCTTGTTATCCAAAATGGTAGAAATAATATTAATTTAACCGTTGGAGATGAAGCAAGTTTTACAACATTTGAATTAAAAAATATTTGTGATGAAGATATTGAAATAAAATCAATTGATTTTAAGGTTATCTCATCTTATGCAAAGGCTCAAATTGAAGATATTTATATCGAGATTGACGGTGATGAGTTTGATGATAATAGAGAAATAAATCAAAGCTACAATTCTTCAATTGGAGGTTATGAGTTGAGATTTATGGCAGATTCTGAAAATGACCCCTTTGAACTTGAAGCGGGAGATAAGGTTGATTTAGAAATAGGTGGTGAAATTGTTGGAGTATACTCACCATGGAACGGAGGGTCAAATTATCACACAGCTTTTTCTATTTCTTTAGATGGAGTTGATTTTCAATATGATGGTGAATTTAAAAGCATTGATGAGTCTGTTTGGGGAAATCTTGTAACTGTAGATTATCAATAACAAAAAAAACGACATAGTCGTTTTTTTTGTTGCAGAAAATTTATTCATCTTTATACTTGAATAATGAATAATGAATGTGAATTTTTAACAGCTGAAAAGAAATTAGAGCTTGAAAATGAATTAGAAAATCGAAAAGGTAAAAAACGACAGGTGATTTTAGATCGTCTTGCTTTTGCTAAATCATTGGGTGATTTATCTGAAAATGCTGAATACCATACATCAAAGGATGACCAAGGAAAAAATGAAGCACGCATTTCACAAATTGAGGCTATTTTAAAAGACGCTGTTGTTGTCGAGGCTAATACCGATGGGACAATAGGTTTGGGTTCAACTGTTGTTTTGATGCATCTAACAAAAGAAATTGAAAAGGAATATCAAATTGTGGGGAATGAAGAATCTGATTTTTCATCAGGAAAGATTAGTTTTGAGTCACCAATTGGTTCAGCCCTAATGGGTAAAAAATATGATGAAATTGTTGCTGTTGAAACTCCGCGTGGAGAAATAAAATATAAAATAATTTCTGTTAGTTAAAATACCTATTAAAAAGGTATTTTTTTATAAAATATTTATATAAAAAGTACATTATTAAATCGTATATTTTATATATAATGAAGATACTTATTAATCAAATAGGTTTTATACTTAACTACATGAATATTTATATGGAAAAATTCGCATATTACACAGACGCATTTAAAAAATATACCAAATTTGACGGTAGAGCAAACCTCTCACAGTTTTGGTACTTTATACTTTTTAACCTTGTTATTAGTATTGTTATTAATATGATTTCTCAAAAGCTTGGGTTACTTTATAGTTTGGTTGTTTTTCTACCAAGTCTTACTATTGGAGCACGACGTTTGCATGACATTGGAAAAAGTGGATGGATGCAACTTGTAGGACTTATACCTCTTGTTGGTTGGATTTGGCTTATTGTGCTATTTGTTAGAAAGGGAGATTCAGAAAAAAATGATTATGGTCCAGCAGAATATCATACACATTCAAATGATAATCTTGAAGCAAAATTTGATAATATCTCAGATAAGGTAAAAGATTTAGGAAAAAAGGTTTCTGAAAAGGCTGATGAACTTGCTGAAAAGGCAGAAGATTTAGGTGAAAAAGTTTCTGACAAGGTAGAAAACTTGGCAGATAAAGTTTCTGATAAAGTAGAAGACGTGGTTAAAGATGTAAAAAAATAGTTTATATTTTTGATATATATTAAAAAAACGAAAATTATTTTCGTTTTTTACTTGCAGCATGTATCTAATAATTTATAATCTTTATATATGGCATCACTAGGCGAACTACGAGCAGTACGGCTCGCAAAAATTGAAAAATTAGAATCAGCAGGAATGTCTGCATATCCAACTGAAATAACACGTGACTACACATTAAATGTTATAGAGCGTGATTTTGCAAGTATTGAAAAAACAGGAACAGAGGTAACGGTTGCGGCACGAATTACAGCTATTCGCGGCGCAGGTTCAATTATGTTTATTGTTTTAACTGATGGAACAGCTATATTTCAGGCTGTTTTGAAAAAAGACGAATTAGAAGAATCGATAATGAATCTCTTTAAGGATACGGTAGATATTGGAGACTTTGTTCAATTCACAGGTCCATTATTTGTCACAGAAAAAGGACAAAATTCTCTCTTGGTAAAGAGTTGGAAAATGGCTGGGAAGACATTATTACCTATGCCAGAGAAATGGTCTGGAATTACAGATACTGATGAAATTTATCGTAAACGATATTTAGATTTAATGTCTAATAATGAATCATTTAATCGTTTTAAACTACGTTCAAACGTTATCAAGGCTATTCGGGCGTATTTTGATGAGCGTGATTTCATGGAAATTGAAACACCAATTTTACAAAATCAGGCAGGTGGTGCCATGGCACGAACGTTTAATACATATCACAATGATTTAGGTATTGATATGGTTTTGCGAATTTCGTTGGAGCTTGAACATAAAATGATTATGGCTGGTGGCTATTCTCGGATCTATGAAATTGGAAAAAATTTTCGAAATGAAGGTTCTGACCCAACACATATTCAGGAGTTCACTATGATGGAATGGTATGCTGCGTATGAAACACTCGAACAAAACATGAATTGGACCGAGGATCTCTTGAAACATTTGGCACGTGATATTGTTGGTAAAACTGAATTCAAGGTTTATGATGATAATGGTGACGAGACAATTGTTGATTTTTCAGGAGAATGGAAACGCGTTCGTTTCCCAGATTTGTTGCATGAAAATGCCGGGCTAGATATAGAAACAGCAAGTCGTGATGAAATAGAGATAAAGGCCTCAGAATGGGGAATGGATCGCAATGAATTATTAAAAACAGGAACAGCGAATTTACTAGATTTTATTTATAAAAAATCATCACGAAATAAAATTATTCACCCAACATTTGTAATGGATTATCCTGGTGATCTAAAACCTCTTGCGCAACAAAACGATGATGGAACAGCACGTGTCTGCCAGTTAATTATTGCAGGGGCTGAGGTAACTAATCAGTATGCAGAATTGGTAAATCCATTGAAGCAGCGGGAATTACTGGAATCTCAATCATCAGCACGCGAGTCTGGTGATGACGAGGCAATGCAGCTTGATGAGCGTTTTATTGTGGCTATGGAGCATGGAATGCCACCTATGACTGGTTTTGGCATGGGGATTGACCGATTAATGGCAATCTTCTCTGAACAGAAAAATTTGCGTGATGTTATTTTCTTCCCAATCATGAAGGAAAAAATTGAAAATAAACATGTTTTAAAGTTTTTATTAAATGCTGTTGAAAATAATAATTTTTCAAACATTAATTATAACTCAAAGAAGCAAGTATTTATAATTGATTATTCTGACGAGAAATATAAACTTACTGAAAAATGGCTTACAGATCCAGAAAAGGGAGGTTTAACTGAATCAGAATGTGCTGATGTTAAAGAAAAATTAATTTCCTATAAAATAAAAAACAAATAACATATTTGTTTTTTTATTTTGCATGATATAATAATTAATATGAAAAACAAAAAACAAACATTAGAAATTAACAAATTATTTACAAAATCATTCGAAATTTACAAAAAGAATTGGAAGCAATTTATTCTAATTGGTATTATTTTATTTGCTGTTGGATTGATTGGCGGTTTTGGTAATAAGATCGACCTGGAAACAGGTAATATTATGCGAACAGGATTTGGATTTTTTATGAGTACTCTTTCTTGGATCGCATATACTTATATTGTAATTGGTGTTATTCGATATACTTTAAATCTTGTTGATGGTAAAAAACCTAAATTAGATTCAATTTTTTATGGAGTTGACTCTGTAAAACATTTCCTATTTTTTGTTTTGGTGACAGTGGTAACACAAATTTTAATAGCTTTTGGTATTATTCTGTTTATTATTCCAGGTATTATTATAGGGTTAGGACTTATGTTTACTAAATATTATATCGCTGAAAATCGAGGGGAGGTTTTCGACACTATAAAGACTTCATGGAAAATGACAAAAGGGTATAAATGGAATCTTTTTGGTTTGAGTGTTTTTATATTTTTATTTAATATTTTAGGCGCACTTGTTTTTCTTGTAGGGCTTATTATTACTATTCCAGTATCATCTCTTGTTATGGCGTCTGCCTATCGGAAAATTGAAGGAACGTATACTCCTGAAATTAATATTTCATCAGAAGAATAGTTTATAAAAAAGAAACTCAATTGAGTTTCTTTTTTATAAAATTTCAGGTGTAGAATTTTTCGATTAAAGATTGTGATGGAACGGTATCATATTGGTTCAAAAAAAGATATAATCTATATATGTTAAATATTTTTAAATACATAAATTATGCTTTGAAGACTAAAAAGGGTATACATCATACAGATGAGCTTGTGACCGATGTTTCCTTTGGTCCCCTAGAAGCTATTTTCATAATAAGTTTTATTATATTAGGGTTTCTCGTACTTGGATTGGGTTTTTTAGCTTTTTACTATGTTAGTAACATTGCTTTCTTTTTTGCGCTTATGTTTTTTGTCGCACTTAGTATCGATATTTGGATTTTTATAAAGGTAAAAAAATTCTTTGCAAAAATGAGTGAAAAATTTGTAAATTACTCAAAAGAGAAATATAAAGAATTCAATTCTGATAATATTGTAGATGTTGATTATGAATAATTTTAAATATATTATTAGTGCACTTATTATTATTTGGTTTTTTTCGTTTGTAGTAAGTCATTATAAGAAGGCAAAAAATGAAATAAAAAATAAAAAAAATGAATAAAGAAGAACAGAAAAAAATATATATTGTAGCAACTCCAATAGGAAATTTAGAGGATATTTCACATAGAGCAATTAGAATTTTGTCGGAAGTCGATGTTGTTTTATGTGAAGATACCAGAGTTACAGGAAAACTTTTAAAACACTATAAAATTAGTTCAAAATTAGAATCATATCACGCTCATTCACATAAAAACAAAGAGCAAAAGATTTTAGATAACATTGAATCTGGTGTTGTGTATGCATTGGTTTCTGATGCTGGAACACCAACAATTTCTGATCCTGGGGTAAAGCTTATTCACGAGATTTATAAAAAATTTGGCAACAATGTTGATGTTGTATCTATTCCGGGTCCAACAGCTTTAATAACTGCCTTGTCATCAAGTGGTTTTATGGGAAACCAATTTACCTTTTACGGGTTCTTACCTCACAAGAAGGGACGTAACAAGATATTTACAGAAATTTTTGAGTCAAATAGAATTGGAGTTTTTTACGAATCTCCACATAGAATTATGAAAACTCTTCAATTTATTCATGAAAATTATCATGATTCTGGTAAAAAGATTTGTGTTGCCAGAGAGCTTACAAAAATGTATGAAGAAAAAGTAATCGGGGATATTTCCACTGTTTTTAGTTATTTTAAAAATAATGAAGGTAAGGTAATGGGGGAGTTTGTAGTTATTATTGATAAACCTTAATTTTATTAAAACAGCAAGTGAGTTTTTGTTGTTTTTTTGATATAATTCTTTATATGAAAAATTATTTTAATGTTATTTTAATTGCTTCAATTTTGCTACTTATTTTCCCTTTTCTCGCTTTTCCTGAACTTTGGGAAAATATTTACGTTTCAGTTCTTGCATTTATCGTTGGTTACACATCAATGCTTCTTCGACATAAATATATAAAAACAGATGATGATGAAGAGACTTCATTGCAAGACTATGTAAAGGAGCTTAAAGAGCGATTTAAAGACCATAAAAATGAATCAAAAGCAAAACGAATCTCAGAAATTACTCTTGATGAAAAATAAAATTTTCATTATCCTATTTCTTATTTTTTGCCTTGGTTTTTTGCTATTAAAAAATAACATCTTAAACAGAGAGATTCCCATTGCTCGTTATGATCAAGATCTTTTTTTAAAGGTTGATAAAATTCGAGACATTAAGGTGAAAAGGAAACATGTTGAAATGCCTGAATCTGTTCGCGCTGTTTATATGTCCAGCTGGATAGGTGGAAGTAAAAAATTAAGGTCAAAGCTTATTGATTTCATTGATTCTTCGAGAATTAACGCTGTTGTTTTGGACATCAAGGATTATTCTGGTTTAATTGCATTTCCTATTGATAATAGCCTTATAAATGAATATGACACTGATGGAAAACGTATTCCTGATATTGAAAATTTAATAAAAGAACTTCATGACAGAGATATTTACATTATTGGACGTCTTACGACCTTTCAGGATCCACTATTGGCAAAAGTAAAACCAGAATTTGCATTTAAAAGAAAAGACAACGGAAAGATATGGAAAGACAGAAAGGGCCTTGCATTTATTGATCCACAGAAAAAAGATGCATGGAATTATTATGCGGTTATTGCAGAAGAGTCATATAAAATTGGATTTGATGAAATTAATTTTGACTACATTAGATATCCATCTGATGGTAATATTGCAAATCTTGATACTGCATTAAATGGAAATACTAAAATGGAGGCAATGAAGGAATTTTATATTTTCCTAGATGAGCGACTTCGCACGCAGGGAATTCCAATTAGCGCAGACTTATTTGGATTTACTGCATCTTTGGATAATGGTCTAAGTATCGGACAAAACTTGAATGATGCTTTGCAGCATTTTGATGTAATTGCGCCAATGGTGTACCCGTCACATTATCCAAAAAAATACTTAGGTTTTTCTAATTCAGCAGAACATCCATATGAAGTCGTTTATCATGAAATGAATCTAGCTCGAAAAAAAGCGATAGCTTTGGGTCTACCTAAAAGTTCTCTTCGAACGTGGATTCAAGATTTTGATTTAGGTGCATCTTATGGTTTAAAGGAAGTACAGGATCAAATAAAGGCATCATATAACGCAGGAGTTCCTTCATATATGGTGTGGGACCCTAATAACCGATATACCAAGAGTGCATACTATACAGATTTTTCATCTGAATGGGAGAATACTCATTAATATATTTTTATGAAAATTAATTACAACAATATAATAATCGCCTTAGTCTTCTTTGTAGTGGGTTATATTTCACATACTTTTATTTTTAGCCCTCACCTTGAACAAGAAGAGGATTTTTCACTGTTTTGGAGTGTTTGGGAAACGATGGAAAAGAAATACCCTTTTGAGGAGCCAACTGATAAAGAGAAACAATATGAAGCGATAAAAGGGCTTGTTAAATCCTATGGTGATGATTATTCGACTTTCTTTCCTCCGGAGCCATCAAAACAATTTTTAGAGGATACAACTGGTCATTTTGGTGGTGCAGGTATGGAGGTTGTAATACGAGAAGGTTTTTTGCAGGTTATAGCTCCTCTTAAGGATTCACCTGCTGAAAAAGCTGGTTTTTTTGCAGGAGACATTATTACACACATAGAAGGGGTAGAAACATATGGTAGAAATTTAAATGATTTAATATCTGATATTAGGGGTGAAATAGGTACAAGTATCGAAATGACAATCGTCAGATTTGGATTTAAAGAACCTATTGTGTTAACCCTTGTTCGCGGAGAAGTAATCATTCCTGTTCTAGATACCACTGTGATTGACGATAGTTTTATTATTTCTCTCTATAATTTTAATCAAAACTCCGAAGACAATTTTAAACAAGCAATTAAAGAATTTAGAAATTCCAAAAAGAAACATTTGATATTAGATTTGCGAAATAATCCAGGAGGTTATCTTAATTCTGCTATTGATATTTTAAGTTATTTTTTTGATCAAGGAACTGTTCTTGTAAGAGAGAATTTTGGTGATTCTGGAAAAAAACAGGAGGTACTTAGAAGTAAAGGTTTTAACGTTTTAGATGGGTACAATTACAGAATGACGGTCTTGGTTAATCAAGGGTCTGCTTCTGCTTCTGAGATTGTTGCGGGTGCATTACAAGACCATGAGAAGGCCTTGATAGTTGGTGAACAGACGTATGGAAAAGGTTCAGTTCAAGAACTTGTTGATTTAAATGAGGAGACTTCTTTAAAGGTGACAACGGCAAGGTGGCTTACCCCAGAAAATCATCAGATATCAAAAATTGGAATTACACCAGATATTTTTATTGACGAAATGAATTCTATAAAGGAAGATGTTCTTTTAAATAAGATTATTAATATTAAGCTATAAAAATCTTTGAAATTTCATAGAGAAGGTTTATAATAAAAATATGAAAGTTATATTATTGAAATTTGTAAAAGATTTAGGTCATGCAGGTGATATTGTAGAGGTTTCTGATGGTTATGCTGTAAATGCATTATTCCCACGAAAACTAGCAAAACAAGCAACAGCAGCTGTTATTAATAAGCATAAAATGGCTAAAAAATCTGCTGCTGCAAAATTAGAAAAGGAAGAAATTGCGACCTTGATTGTATTGGAAAAAATAGAAGGAAAAACTATTGTTTTCGAAGAAAAATTAAATCCAAAGGGGAGTCTCTATCACGCTCTTGGCTTAAAAGAAATTATCCGTGCAGTCAAAGAACAATATGCTGTTAGTATACCAAATACATTATTTAAAAAATCTTATGCATTCAAGGAATCTGGAAAACATACCATTGAATTAGAGGCTTATGGAAAAACAGTAAAGGCTGTTGTTTTGATTGGTGAAAAATAAAAAACCTAAGAGGTTTTTTATTTTTCTAGTGATTTATATAGTTCTAGTTTTAGTGTATAGTATTTTTCCAAAACGTCTTTATCAAATTCCATAATTTCAGTGTAATTTCACCGTGCTCATGTTCTGCACTACCAATTATGTTTAGATACATAATTTCAATAGGTGAATAATTTGACCAAGGTAAATTCAGATTGTTTTAGCTGATTCTAAGTTTAAGTTTGTTTCATTCATATACAAGTAATAGTAAAGAAAGAGAGAGTAAGAAAGAGTAAAAAGTCAGTTTTCATGTAGTTGTGCTATACTCTTTCTATGAAAGGTTATATTTGTTATCACAATGGAAAATTTAAAAAAGAATCTGAGGTTTCTATTAATTTTCGTGACCTTGGATTCCAGCGAGCCTACGGTGTTTTTGATTATTTGCGAACCTACAACCAAAAGCCATTTCAGTTAAAATGGCATGCCAAGAAACTTATTTCATCTATTGAATACATGAATATAGATATTGATTTTGGTGAATCTGATTTTTTAAGTATCATTAATGAATTATTTCAAAGAAATATAGAGAATATTAAAAATAATAAGGAGTACGGAATCAAGACGATAATTACTGGTGGAACCAATGGAAAAGCAACGGTTGTTGTGTATTTAGAAGAATTTGATGACTCAATATATGATGAACTGCGAATAAATGGTGTGTCATTGTTATCGTGTCGTGTTCCACGCCATTCTCCTGAGTCTAAAAATATTGATTATAAAACCTTGTTCAAAGCTCATAAGCAATTAAAAGAAAAAAATTGTTTGGAAATATTACATCGTGGTGATTCATATGTTTACGAATCAGGAACAAGTAATGTATTTATGGTGAAAAATAATATTGTTATTACACCAGTAGATCGAATATACCAAGGTTCAACACGTGAATTTGTTCTCAATTTAGCCTTAGAAAATAATTATAGTATTGAGGAACGTTTTATCGAATGGAAAGAGTTTATAAATGCGGATGAAGTTTTTATTACTGCATCAAAAAAAGAAATATTACCTGTTATAAAAATATATGATGGTGACAATACTTTAAATTTTCCTGTCGGTAATGTAACTCGAAAATTGATTTCACTGTTTGAAATTAAAAAACAAGATTTATAGTCCTGTTTTTTTAATTTATTTTAATACTTAATCCATGCTGCCAAATATCACCAGCACCAACGGTAACAACAATATAATTTTTGTCATATTTTCTTTCTTTAAATATTTCTTCAAATTTTTCTGGATTTTTTACTATATAAAAATTTTCTTTTTTTGAAATATATTTTTCTAAGAGGAAGTCTTTTTTAGGTTGCGATTTCTCGCGTGCTTTGTAAACAGGGAAGAGGTAGAGAATATCAGCTAGGGACAGTGTTCGTCCAAATTCTTCTTTAAAATCTTCTGTACGTGAATATAAATGTGGTTCAAATAAGATGATTATTTTTTTATCTGGATGTTGTTTTGTAAATCCATTTATTAAAAGCTCTATTCCTTCTGGATTATGTGCATAATCATCATAGAGAATTGCGCCATGTTTTGTTTCCCCGATATGCTCCATTCGTCGTTTTACACCAGAAAATTCTGGTGATGAGAGGTATTTTGCAGACTTATCTATATTTAATCCCAAGGATTCGATTACTGCCAAAGCCGCAGCCATATTTTGTCTATTATGTTCACCAGGAATTGATATTTGATATTTATTATCTAAATATTTTGAGTAATCAAAAACGTGTATGTTATTTTTTTCTGCGTATTCAATAATAGGTTTTAATTCTTTTAGATTTTTATTGCAAATTATTTTCCCAGTTCCTTTTTTGTTTTTAATAAAACTAATAAAAGCAGATTGAATATCTTCCATGTCTTTAAAATAATCTAAATGATCTAGTGTTATGTTTGTGATAACCGCAATATCATGATGGATATTTAAAAAAGACCGTTTATATTCACAGGCTTCAGTAATAAAATATTCAGAATCTCCACTTAGAAAATTTGAATTATATTTCTGCAAGATTCCACCAATAATAACAGTTGGGTGTACCTCTAAATATTTCATACATTCTACCAACATAGATGTTGTTGTTGTTTTTCCGTTGGTTCCGGATATTGTAATGGTTGTTTGTTCTTTTGAAATTTGGCCAATTGCTTCAGCGTAGGAAATAATTGGAATATTTAATGATAGAATCTTTTGATATTCAGGGTTTATTTTTTCTATGGCAGGGGAATATATGGCAATATCGGTATCAAGATTGATAATATCAGGATTATGACCTATACATATATCTATATCAAGAAATTGCTCTAATTCACGAGTTATTTTAGATTCTGATATGTCAGACCCTGTTATTGTTATTCCATTGTGGTGGGCTAGTTTTGCGATTGCAGAAACTGCTATTCCACCAATACCTATAAAGTGTATTTTTTTTGCTTGTAGGAAATTCATATATTTATTATACATTTTTTATAAACAAAAATAAGTCTTTATAACTTATTTTTTTGAGAGTTTCTTAATACATCTTAAGTATTGATCATTTCTATCGTATTCATTTTTAAATACACCAAATGACGCCGCAGCAGGAGAAAGAATGATAACATCGCCAGCTTTTACTTTTTCGAATGCCATGTTTACAGCTGACTTCATGCTCATTGTTTCAATAACTCGCTCAAAATTTTTATTTAAATATGATTTTATTTTATCCGTTCCTGTTCCTGAGAAAAGAATACTAAAATACACTTCACGTTTAATATATTTTGAAAATTTCTCGTAATTAAAATTTTTATCAGTGCCTCCTCCAATTAATATAATATTTCTATCTGGATATTCTTTTTTCAATGATTGTATAGAAATGATTGTTGATTCTGGTGTGGTAGAGTTATTGTCATTATAGAAATGAATTTTATCAACAGTGTCTACGTATTGAAATCTTCCATCAATTGCTTTGAGTTTTGTCAGAGCTGAAAAAATTATTTTATCATGAATACCAAGACTTTTTCCCACCTGGTAGGCGAGTGCAATATTTTGTTCATTATGTTTACCAAAAATACGAAAGTGTTTTGATTTTAACTCTTTTCCAAATCGAGCAATTATTTTCTTACTTAAAATTTCTTTTTTATAATAATTTTTTATTGATGTGTTTGCCTCATTGGTCATTATAAGAATATCATTATTTGTTTGGTATTTAAGGATTGCAGATTTATCATAAAAATATTTTTTCATTGACCCATCATAATAATTTAGATGGTCTTCAAAAAAATTGGTAAAGACAGCAATATTCGGAGAAATTTTAAAATCGTGAAATCCTTGTAACTGCCACGAGTCAAGTTCTGCAAGAATTATATCACCATCTTTTATTTTTTTTAATATTGGGAGGTTTGCAACACCTCGAATATTTCCAGCAACGTGATATGTTTTTCCAGATTTTTCAAGGATCGACTCTACAAGAGCCGTTGTTGTAGATTTCCCCTTTGTTCCTGTGATTCCAATGACGGTAACATTAATACCTTCCTTTTTGATAATATTCAGGGTAAGAGCTAGGGACATGTGTACAGGGATGTTTTTGTTTTTAGCTGTTTCTATGTATTTATTTTTTAGAGGCATTCCATTTCCTTTTATAATAAAATCACGGTTTTTAAAATCGGCTGTAAGATGTCTGTCAAATGTGTATTCAATATTGTTAAACCGTTTTAATTTTCGTAGAGATTTTTTTAATTCCTTTTCAGATTTTATGTCAGTTGCAATAATCTCTGCGCCATTTTCTGCCATAAATTTAATATCACCAACATTTCTTCCAAGCAAACCAATCCCCATAACAGTTACTTTTTTATCCTTGAAATACTTTTGATAGTGAAGCTTTTTCATAACTTTAATATATCACAAGATTTAAAAGCTACAATATTTATAGATATTTGTTACAATAAACTATATGAATATAAATGAGATTTATAAAAAATTCATCACAGAGTGTAAAGGAAAAATTTCTACTGACACGAGAAATATTATTCCAAATTCACTTTTTTTTGCGTTACCTGGCGAAAACTATGATGGCAATAAATATGCAGAACAAGCCTTGAAATTAGGCTGTCGCTACGCTGTTGTTGACGGTCAATCATATGTTCAAAATGATAGTTTCCTTCTCGTAGAGGACTCTATGCAGGCATTAGCTCAGCTCGCTCATCATCATAGAAAACAATTTGATATCCCGGTTCTCGCTATTACAGGTTCTAATGGGAAAACGACGACAAAGGAGTTGCTTGCGTCAATTTTGAAAACAAAGAAAAAAATAACCGTAACGAATGGAAACTTGAATAACCATATAGGTGTCCCTCTAACTCTTTTAAATATTTCGAATGAAACAGAAATAGCTGTTATAGAAATGGGTGCAAATCATGTTGGAGAAATTGCATATTTATGTGAAATTGCTGAACCGACACATGGAATTATTATAAATATTGGACGCTCACACCTAGGAGAATTTGGAGGTTTTGAAAATGTTATTCGTGCAAAGACAGAATTATATCGATATCTTGAAAATCATAATGGAACAAGTTTTATAAATGGTTCAGATGCTATGTTGTTAAGAGAATCAAATACATTAGAAAAAATAACCTATCTATCAAAAGATTCAGACTGCGTTGTTGATTCTGAAAAAACTTTACCCTTTATTTCTTTGATGTGGAATAATTTTTTGATAAATAGTCATCTGACAGGTGAATACAACATTATGAATATTGCCGCAGCCATTTCAATCGGTGATTATTTTGGAATAGATAGTGTAAATATTAAAAAGGGGATAGAATCATATGTTCCAAAAAACAATCGTTCAGAATTGGTGGAAACAAAAAATGATAACAGTATCATAAAAGATTATTATAATGCCAATCGCAGCAGCATGGAGCTGGCAATAGAAAATATTGCAAACATAAAATCTGAAAAGAAAAAGGTTTTAATACTGGGTGATATGTTTGAATTAGGAAAATACGAAATGGAGGAACACAGTGCTATTGTAGAAAAAATAGAAGAATACAATTGTTTTGATAATATTTTTTTGATTGGAGAGGCTTTCTTTGTCGTGCCTATAAACAATAATATTTTAAAATTTAAAACAACAAATAATTTTATTGATTATTTAAATGATAATAAAATCAAAGAATCTTTTATTCTTATGAAGGCTTCAAATGGTATGAATTTTGAAAAATTATTTAACGAGATAAAACATTAATATAAGGCTAGCAATTATCACAGGTGGAACAGGAAGTAAACATGATGTTTTAATTAGTTTTGCACAATATATTACTGAAAGTATTGATTTTTCTAGTATAAAGACTTTTCTCTATCCAGAGAAATATCAAAAATTTGTTAATGAACTAAATGATTTTAACCTTGTTATTCCAATAATTCATGGCGAAAATGGGGAAGACGGTAAGATTCAAGAAAAATTAGAATCGTTAAATATTCCTTATATATTTTCAAGTCCAGAGACTCATCAAAAATGTTTTGATAAAAATATTTGTAAAAACCTTGCTGAAAAGGCTCATGTAAATCTTGGTTTGCGACATAGCTCTCGAACCGATGTGATCGTATCTGAATTTGGTGATATTTATTTTTTGAAGACCAGTACGATTCCAGGTATGACAGAAAAATCATGGATACCAAAAATGATTGAAAGAGCTGGATTAAGTTTTTCTGATATTTTGAAGTTTTGGTGCAAAGAACCTGTTTAGGTTCTTTTTTTATTTCTCTATTTTTATATACTTAATCTATATTATGAATCTTACGACCTATAAAAAAATAGATGTTCCACAAAAACCTGGTGTTTATTTTTGGAAACAGGGAAGTGATATTCTATATATCGGAAAGGCAACAAATCTTAAAAACAGAACAAACAGTTATCTACAAAAAAAGCTGATGGATAGACGTGGACCATTGATTAGTAAAATGATCGATATTTCTGATGGACTAGAATGGCGTGAGACTGAATCAGTTTTAGAGGCTTTGATTTTAGAGACCTATTTGATTAAAAAAAATAAACCAATTTATAATTCAAAAGAGAAAGATAATAAATCACACAACTATGTTGTTATTACCAACGAAAACCCAGCACGTGTATATACGGTTCGTGGACGTATGTTGCAAACGATGGAGAACAAAAACATAATATTAAAATCCTTTGGACCATTTCCACAGGGGCAATTATTGCGTGAGGCACTTCGGATTATTAAAAAAATATTTCCCTTCCTTGGGAAAAAGAAAAATGCAAAATATGGAAATGAATTCTATAAACAAATCGGACAATTACCTGATACAAAAAATGATTTTGATTTAGAACTCTATAAAAAAAATATTGAATATATTGCATTATTGTTCTCTGGGAAGAAGCAATCAATCATTCAAAAACTAAAATCTGAAATGAAAAAATATGCAGCAGATGAAAACTTTGAACGTGCGGCTCGATTGCGAAATCAAATTTCGTCACTTGTTCATATTCGTGATATTGCATTAATGAAACATGATTTTGAAACATCATATTACACAGAGCAGTTCAGAATAGAGGCATATGATATTGCACACTTGCAGGGCGAATCAATGGTTGGTGTTATGGTTGTACATAATGGTGTTGCAGCTGAACCTGAAAACTATCGATTGTTTAATATTAGAACAGTTTCTGTTGCAAATGACCTAGCTGCACTAACAGAGACCTTGGAGCGTCGCATGGGACACACAGAATGGCCGCAGGCAGATATGATTGTTGTTGATGGTGGAATGATTCAAAAACGTGCAATGGAGAGAGTACTGAGGAGATATGAGTTGAAAATCCCTGTTGTAGCCTTGGTAAAGGATGATAAACATAAGGCAAAGGGAATGTTTGGTCAGAAAAAATTACTTGAAAAATATAAAAAACAGATTCTGGCAATAAACACCGAATCACATAGGTTTGCAATAACTGCACATAAAAAACAACGTAGAAAGAAATTTTTGCAATAAAAAAATGGACGACCTTACTAGGTTGTCCATTTGCACTATGTATATAGTTTTGATTTATATGTTGTACTGTTGTTGCGTTTTATAGATGGGATTATCTATAAAATAATATCCAAGTTCTCCTAGAATTTTTTTATTTGTTCTAAGCTTACATATTTTTTGCTTGCCATGTCTTTTATTTTTAAGTTAAACTTCATTTTTATTATTTTCTGAATGATATCATTTATTTTGTGTGTATCAATTTTATTAAAAATAAAAAACAAACATATGTTTGTTTTTTATAAATATGCAACGTACCTTTTCAAATAATCAAGAACATTACGTGTGTCTTGTTGACGTGTGTTTGATTGTAGTATAACAACACCAATATTTTTTGTTTGATCATTGGCAAGTTTTATTTGGTAGTATCCAATACTTGTTTGCCGTGCTGCATTGGTATACCCTGTTTTTCCTCCTTCAAATTCTGGTATATGTGAGGCTTTATTAATGTTTCTCCATGTATAACCCTTTGTTTGCATCATATTTAACTCTGATATATCAACAATTTGCGGAAAGCTGTTTCGAACAATACGCATCATTTTAAAGAGGTCACGTGCTGTTGATACATTGTTTTTTGATAACCCTGTGGGATCCTCAAAACGTGTATTGTGTAATTTATTTATTTGAGAAAGATTATTCATCACATTAATAAATTCTGCACGATTACGTTGTTGCGCAATAATTTCCCCAGCATCATTAGATGAAACCAGTAGTAAAGGGTAGAGAAGTGTCTTTATAGTAAGACTATCACCTATTTTAAAATGACCTCTATTACCTTCAACCTTTAATTTTTCGCGTGTTATTTTTGACAATTCATTTGGGTTTAATACTGTTGCTGCTGTGAATGCTGTCATGTATTTTGTTACTGATGCGATAGGGTATTGTGTATGTGGTTTTCGTTCAAAAATTATTTCACCTGTATCGAGGTCACCAACGAGAAAACTTTGAGCCCTGATTGCACCTAGGTTTTCAAGGTGTTGTAGTATGTAGCGGGCCTCATCTGTCTCTGCATTTTCATTTTGGTAAAAAAGATTGTTTTGATTCTGAATACGAGAATAACTCTGGCTGTTATCTGCCTTTCTAATGGTAAAAATATGGTTTTTCCGTATACCAAATGCTACCGAAAAAATCGAAAAAGAACCAATAACAAATGCCAACGCAAGAGCTATCTGTGGAAAATGAGATTTTTGTAATTTCCTATGTTTCATATATATACTTTACTATTTTTTATTATTCTTGTCAAGTTTATGGTAGGTTTTGCTATTGTTTCTTTTACCTCTGTTTTTGTGAACTATTTTTTCTATTGTCTCCTGGATTTCTAGGTGTAAACAATTTATAATCAATCAGTTTCTTTTTTAAATCAACCTTTTTCAATTTCATTTTTATCTTGTCTCCAAGTTTGAACATTTGCCCTGTTTTTTCACCCTTTACGACCCCAATCTTTTCATTGAATTTAAAGAAATCGTTTCCTAGGTCTCCTAGGCGAATCATTCCTTCTGATCGTGATTCTACCTCTGCAACAAAGACTCCAAATTTACCTGTTCCCGTGACAATTCCATTTAAAATATCATCTGGATTTTTTTGTGCCATGTATTCAACTTGTTTCAGTTTAATAGAGTTCCGCTCAGCGGTTACTGCTGATTGCTCCTTTGCAGATGAATGTGCGCACATTTTCTCGTGCCATGATTGGTCTTGCTCTGTGGATGTTTCTTTTAATTTATGTTCCAACAGTCTATGTGCCAACACGTCAGGATAACGACGAATAGGTGAGGTAAAGTGACTATAATTTTCAAATGCTAAACCAAAGTGTCCAATATTATTGGTTGTATAGATGGCCTTTTGCATTGAACGTACAATTGCTGTTTGTAAGGTATCGTATATCTCGCTACCTTCTGCATCAGCTATTATTTGTTGTAATTGTTTTGGTGGAATAATCCCGTCAACAAGTTGTGTTTTGATATCAAGTAATTTTAAAAATTCCTGTAATTTTTCAACACGTTCAGTTTCTGGTTTATCATGAATTCGATAAACAAAGAAATCAGCATCCTGCATATATTTAGCAACGCCATTGTTTGCTAGTAGCATGAATTCCTCGATAAGTTTATTTGTGTCTATTCGTTCCTTTACCTTTACATCTATTGGCTTTCCGTCGTCATCAAGGATAAATTTGACCTCATAGGTTTCAAAATTCAGTGCACCATTATCATGTCTATTTTTTGTATAGATTTTTGAAAGGCGATTTAATTCTAGTAATTCATGACTATATAAACCTGATTTTGCATCAATAATGTCTTGGGCTTCTTCATAGCTAAATCGTTTGTTTGAATTAATCAAGGTTCGTCCATACCACTCTTTTTTCACTTCACCTGTTTTTATATCAATATCAAAAACAGCAGAGAAGGCTAATTTCTCCTCGTCCTGGCGCAATGAACACAATCCGTTCGATAGAGCCTCTGGTAACATAGGAATAGTTCTATCTACGAGGTAAACAGATGTTGTTCGTTTTTGTGCCTCGTTATCTAGAGCTGATCCTGGTGTTACGTAATGCGCAACATCAGCAATATGGATTCCGATTTCATAGGTCTTATCATCAAGTTTTTTAAATGATAGTGCATCGTCAAAATCTTTGGCGTCTGCCGGGTCAATGGTGAATGTTAGTGTGTCACGCATGTCTCGTCGATTTTCTCGTTCATCATTGGTGATTCCTTTTTTCTCCAATGCGTCGGCTTCTGCCTCGACCTCGTCGGAGAATGAGAAATCAAATCCTTGTTCCAGGGCGATTCCATTCATGAGTGCATCGTTTGACCCAACCTTTCCAAGGTGTTTTACAATACGACCTGTTAATGTTGGTTCGTACGTTTCAATTTCTGCATAGACCTTTTCTCCGACGGTTGGATTATCAGCCAATGCATTTGGAATTAAAATTTCAGGAATTTTAAAATCGTCAGGATGCAGATTAAAATGGTCACCATGGGCTTTTATAATTCCTACGAATCCTGTTTTTGCGCGTGCTACTATTTCAACAACACGTCCTTCGTTTCGTTTTGCATCGGTAATTTCTACTAATACAATATCACGTGACATTGCGGTTCCTCCATCATGTTTTGGTACCTCGATAACATCACCTGTGTCACGATTTTTAATATAGGCAATTCCATTTTTTCCCAGAGAGTAACGACCCTCGAATGTTTGATTTTTATTCATGGAATTATTATATCATAATAATCACTATATAAAATTTATTGCAAAAAATATGAATGGTGATAATATATTCTCCATATGTTAATGCTAAGATTACAAAGAGTAGGACGACGAAATGAAGCGCACTTCAAAATCGTTGTTATAGAAAAATCAAAAGGACCAAAATCACACAAATATGTTGATATTGTTGGTTCATACAACCCAAAACTAGGAAACGTTATTATTGACGAGGATAAGGCTAAAAAATGGTTAGCAAATGGTGTACAGCCATCTGATACTGTTTATAACATGCTTGTTACAAAAGGGATTATTGATGGAAAGAAAAAGAATGTTCTTCCAAAAAAATCTCCAATTATTGACGAGGAAAAAATTGCCCGTGAAAAGGCAGAAGCAGAAGCAAAGATTGCAAAAGCAGCAGAGGAAAAAGCAGCAGCCGAAGAAGCTGAAAAGGCAGAAGCAGAATCAACAGAGGAAACTCCAAGTGAAGAATCAGCAGAAACTGAAACTGAAGAAGTTAAAGAAGAGGTAAAAGAAGAATCTTCTGATGTTGAGGAAACAAAGGAAGAAGTTGCAGAAGACAAAAAAGAAGACAAATAGTCTTTTTTTTATTTCTAAAACGTACTATACTTATATTGCGATGTATTTACACGTTGTTTGTCTGCAAAGGCGACCAGCGGCGGCACTCACATAGAATGTTAAGTGGAGCTCGCACCCGCTGGTCACTTTTGTGGGTAAAACAACAATGAATATATTCATTGTTGTTTTTTATATTATCTGTTATATAATATATTATATGAAATTTGATTTTGAAAAACCTAAACAAGAACAAGACAGTCTGCAAAAAAAAGATGTTCTTTCTTATTCAATAAAAACCAGCCCAGAAAATTCTGAAAACCTAGAAAGTAAAATTGATAACGAATTTAATGAATTCATGTCTCGTCATAAAAAATTCTTTGATTACTATGCTGGAAATTCTAATATTGAAATAAAATCACATCGTGAATTGAACCCTTCTCAACAAGGTACTTTTGCGATTGATTTAAAAAATGACACCATATATGCAGCTATGGATGTTTTCAAAGATGCGGGATATGAAGACAATGCATCATTTTTTGCAATGCTGCATGAATTTGAGCATTTCAGAGAACTGCGTGAATTAAAAACATATTATGATCCTAAGAAACGTATTCGCGGTTCTGATATTTGGAATAAACATTATAAAAAACTTTCAGAAAATCGCGCTCTGGGAATTCTCGATAATTGTATCGATGACATTAAAATGAATCGTACTGTATTGGATAGAGCGCCAAGCCTGACAAAAACAAAAGACAATTTATATAAAACTTTTAATTTTCCTGATGATGATTTACGTAAATCCCCACTACACTTACAGCTGGCATATGCATTATTACGTCGTCGTATGTTACCGCAGAACGAAACCATTGTTGACCCACGCGTAGAGGCTGCAATTTTGAAAATTGAAAGCAAGCCAATAAACGGCATGAATATTGTTGACTATATGACCCGTCCAGAAATTAATATGGCAGAGCGGTTAATGTTACAAGAAGCGCTCATAGAACCAGAATTTTTGAAATTACTTGAAGAGGCAAAACAAGATCAAGAAAATCAAAATAAAAATAATCAAGATAAGTTTGACCAAGAAGGAAAATCAGAACAAAATGA
>JAJOLB010000040.1 GCA_021129535.1 Minisyncoccota bacterium | reverse complement strand
TTCAATATAGGTGTCACTCGCCACTACATAGGCCTCTGGCTGATAATAATCATAATACGATACAAAATAATGTACGATATTATCTGGGAAAAATGCTTTGAATTCCTGGGCAAGTTGTGCGGCAAGTGTTTTATTGTGTGCAATAACCAATGTTGGTTTTTGTTGGTTTTCAATAATATTTGCCATGGTAAATGTTTTCCCTGAACCAGTAACACCGAGCAGCGTTTGTTTTTTTAGACCCTTGTTTAAACCATCAATCAATGATGAAATAGCCTGTGGTTGGTCACCAGCTGGTTCGTATTCTGAATGAAGTTTGAATTTCTTTTTCATAGCCTTATCATAACGTATTTTAAAAATGAGGCATTAAAAAACCATATTACATTAATTAATATGGTTTGGTTTATATAAAATTCTATCTTCTTCTGCTGATTCTCGTTATTGAAAATCCAATAGGGCTTCTTTCTGTAATTCTAGTCACCCTTGTGATTCCTGGACTCTGTGTAGACCAGACTCCACCTTTTATGTTTGCGCTTAAAGATACTGTAATTTTTTTGTCTTTGGTGTTCATTTTCTAAATTCTTTATGTAATTAATGTTAAATCTCAGAGCATCTTAACAAAACTAAAAAATGGGTCAAGTTCTTTTAAAAGCTTTATTTCTAATCTCATAAACAGTATGATAATCACATGAGGGGTTCAAAAACAACAGCAACAGATCCAGTAAAAAAGATGGTGAAAATCCTAAAAAAACAAGGAATCACCAATATCAGCTATGGAATTATTATTTCCATAAAAGGACGTCGCGACCATCGTGCCACCATAAAACATAATTCAGAATCTGGTGCTCACCTACTGACCATCACCGGAAAACGCTATAAACAAGAGTTCCGTATTTATGATGACGTTTCGCGTGAGGTTATTTTAAATATTTTAAAGGATAAGCTCGGAGAGGCTTTTCGAATTCTTGATTAAGCTCTTTTGTCTTTGCGAGCTTGCGAAGCAATCTAGGTATTTGTCACTTAATAAATAAGACCAGAGATTACTTCACATTCGTTCGTAATGACAATTTATATGTCAATTAATTACAACGCTTTGATTGTTTAAATCCCGCACCGCGCGCCTCGACTTCATTATTAAAATACACACGATTTTTCTCTGCTATTCTGTCACCTGATGAACATGCTAATGGATAATAAACTGTCCCGTTTTTTGACGCAAAAAATTTGGCTGCTGATTTTTTTGTAGAAATATATTCTTGCCAAGCTTCTACGACACGAGAATCTTGTTCAATTCTGATAGGGTTTTCTACCAAACTGATTTCTCTTTGATGTCGCATTCCCAATGAAAATGCACCCATAGTCGCGAAAATAACCAAGGTTATCCAAAAAGCTTCATCTATCCATTTTGAGTGGATAAAAGCCTTGATATTTTCTTTTAATTTGTCTATAATGCGCATGTTACTCTTGTGGTTAAAGGTTCATAACCTTTCTGCAAATGACGTTTAAACGTCTCTTAACAATCTAAGTATACTATAAACTAATATATGGCACATAGGAAAGCCGGTGGTTCCGCAAAAAACCTACGAGATTCCAATCCAAAGTATCTCGGAACAAAACTAGCTGACGGACAGTCAGCACAAATCGGATCAATCATTATACGACAACGAGGAACAAAAATCCTTGCTGGAAAAAATGTTGGTGTTGGTAAAGATCACACTTTGTTTGCACTAGCAGATGGAACCGTAAAATTTGGTACAAAACGAAAAACCCATTTTGATGGTAAAACTATCGTTAAAAAAATGGTTTCAGTTATTGCAAAATAACAAAGAAAAAAATACCTATTCGGTATTTTTTCTTACAAATATTTCCAATAATAAAATCCATTATTTTGTAGGTAATAAATGCCACTACTCCTGTTTTTAAAAGTTTTTTCATTATATTAAAATAAATTAATTTATAATGTATAGAGCATAACGCATTTGATAATAGATAAATACTGTTATTATAATAACCATGAGTCGCAACACAGATAAGATGATGAAAATGGATTTTGGTGATGGAAATGTTCCAGCACATGATTTTCAAAACTTTGAAAAAATAATTACCGACAGACGTTCTGTCTATTCTGTTTCTATTGCTTTGGTAAATAATCGTGAACAGATTAAAGACTTCTTGAAAAAAACAAAGAAACTAAAAAATCACTACAAGGCAACCCATCACACATGGGCAGTGCGCATATCTAATGGTGGGGTTATGTATGAATCAAAAAATGACGGAGGCGAAACGGGTGCGGGAAATGTCATTCTGCGAATCTTGCAAAAGAAGAATATGATAAATACTGTTGTTTGTGTAACACGTTGGTATGGTGGTATTAAATTAGAATCTGATAGGTTTAAACATGTCCAAAATGCAACACTTTATGCATTAGAACAAATTTAGTAAAATTGATATTTAAATATACTAGACATTTATTATTTTTGTCATATAGTGGTAAAAATAACTAAATACAAAAATTTTGAAAAAAATAAAAATACTAATTCAAACGCTTGACGGTTTTGTTGTTTATTTTAACAGCATTTCTGGTCAAAAAAAGCTATTTTGGGAAATCAATATTTCACAAAAAGAAAACCCTATATTGGAAATTAGAAAAGAACTTCTTTCCTGCCACATAGGGAAAAAAGACATTCCTTCTTTAATAGTAAAAAAGGAACTGTCATCAAATGAAACATTTTATTTCGTTGCGGTGACTCTTTATATTGATGAGTTCATGCAGCAAATAAATTTTGATGATTTTGCAGAATTAACAGAGTTTATTCACACAAAAAATTTATTGAAAGGTACGAGAGGAATTTCACACGCCGTCCAAAAGTGGCAATTAAAAAATAAGGCTATTCCAGAAAAAAATAGCCATATTGTGTTGCAAACAAACGATGATTACTATCTCTTATTTAGGAGATCAATTCATTGCTCTGCTAATCCTGATAAGTTTTCATTTTTTGGAATAAATAATTTCAAGGAAAGTTTGAATGCTGATAGATATTTATTAGAAAATTTTGAAGAAAAAATCACCTTCAATTTTTATCCTTTTTTAAAGGAAGCTATATCTAATATTATCATTCAAAATGAAAATATTATAAATCGATTTCACATTATTAAACCTGTTTTTACAATGAAACAGTTAATGGATATAATGGGACAGGATGAGTTTTCACCCTTTGTTTTTTTGAAGAAAGAAGAAATTTCAAATAATAATCTGTTTACAAGAGAGGTTTCTTTGTATACAGAAACACTTGCATAAAGTCTAGATTCTTATCTAGACTTTTTTTATTGTTGGCATAGATATCTATTTTGATATACTAAAATTATGAACATACATCTAGCAACAGACCATGCAGGTTTCGAAATGAAGGAATTTTTAAAGGAAGCACTCTTGGAGCTGGGTCACAACATAACAGATCATGGTGCGCATGAATACAATGACAGTGATGATTACCCTGACTATATTAAACTTGCAGCATCAGAGGTCTCAATAAATCCAGATGAGAATATTGCAATTATTTTTGGTGGATCAGGTCAAGGTGAGGCAATAACCGCAAATCGTTTTGCAAACGTACGGGCTACAACCTATTATCATTTTGACCCAGAAATTATTAAACTCTCACGTGAACATAATGACGCAAATATATTATCTATTGGCGCACGATTCCTATCAAACGAGGAAATGTTGGAATCTGTATTATTCTGGCTTGAAATTGAATTTGAGGGTGGACGTCATTTAAACCGAATCGAAAAAATAGAAATAGATACCTATATTCCACAAGATTAATATGTTTTTAAAAAGATTTCATACACCATTTCACTCTTTTATAAATCAGTGTGATGATTTTAATGATACTGAAAAAACAAATATTCATAATATTTTTGAAAAAGATATTATGAAAAACAAGATTATTAATTTCTTGTTTTTTTAACTTTGAAAATGATATGATAGAAATATGAATATAGAAATTATACCGGCAAACATGCCAGAAAAATTTGACGACATTGCTGACATTGCAGCTGCTGTTCGTCGTAATGTACGAACAATACAATTAGATTTAATGGACGGAAAATATGTACCAGAAAAAACATGGCCATTTATTTACACAAATGACTACCATTTAGATGATTTAAAAAAAGAAGACCGCGGCTTTCCTATGTGGGAGGACGTTAATTATGAATTAGATTTAATGGTAGAACGACCAGAGCTAGATATTGATACCTGGCTCACTATCGGGGCGTCACGTGTGATTCTCCATTACGCATCAGTGCATGATTGGGATATTATCAGGGACATTGACCCTGTATTATTAAACTTTTTAGATTTAGGGGTCGCAATAACGATTCACGATAGTCTAGAAGATATCTTTCCATTGATTGATGAAAAAATTGTGAAATTTGTTCAAGTCATGGGAATTGCACAGATTGGATTTATGGGTGAACCCTTTGATGAGCGTTGTTTAGATATTATTGAAATCTTACATAAAAAATATCCTGACATGATTATTGCTATTGATGGTGGTGTATCAGAAAATACTATTCCAGCACTGCGTGACGCTGGTGTTTCGCGGTTTGTTTCTGGTTCAGGTATTTCTGGACATGGAATTCCTAGTGAAAATGTGGCGTATTTTCGTAGCATTGCAGAAGGAGAAGAAATTGAATAATAACTAAAACAAATTATTTAAAAATAGATAGTCATAGTATCTATTTTTTCTTGCCTAAACAAGACAAATTCGCTATTCTTATCTGGAAACCTTAAAATTTTATATTTTGAAAAATTTCATAAAAAAACATGAAAGTAGAATTATATGGCGATTGAATCTATTATTTATAGTGATTGGAATTATATTATTTATATTTAATTATTATAAAAATCCAGAATTTTCATTTTTGATGACAATAATTTACTTTATAAAAAATAATCTTATCCAATTGGCAATTATTGATACATTAATAAAATTTACAATATTCTTGATTATAACAAATGGAAAGATAAAATATTCATTTTTCTCGTCTCTACCATTCCTTATTGGACCTGCATACTCATATTTCTATAACAAGAAAAACCTTAAAACAAAATAATGTTTTAAGGTTTATTTTTTACTTAAATAAAGAAATAAATTTTTTAATTGGGGATTTTTTTGCCAAACTTTGTTTTGGTCGCAAAGATTTTGAAAATTGTTTTTGTGATCCTGTGCTATGTTTTCGATAGTATTTTTTCTGTTTTTCATCTGACCATGAGGCAACTCGTTTACATTTCTTGCTGCATGCTGTGGTCATTTTTTCTGCACATTTTTCACATTGCAGGAAAAGCAAATTACATGATTTATTTTTACAATTTACATGCCTGTCAGATAATTCGCCGCATTGATGACAATGACTGATAATCTGTCCACCGATATTTTCCTTGTCACGTCCATCAAATACATAGTTAGAGCCTAGGAATTTATTTTCTAAACCTTGTTCCTCGACCTGATGTTTGTAGGCAATAACACCGCCATGCAACTGGTTCACGTCTGTGAATCCTTTGCCTTTAAAATACGCCGATGCCTTTTCACAACGAATTCCACCAGTACAATATAATAATAGTTTTTTATGCTTTTTATCAGCAATATCATCTGCAACCATTGGCAACTGGTCACGAAAAGTATCAACATCATGACACATCGCACCATCAAAATGACCAATTTCTGATTCATATTGATTACGCATATCAACAACAACCGTTTCTGGATTGTTCATAGCAGCATTAAAATCAGCAGCCGTTAAATGTTTACCAATATTTTCAATATCATATTCACCAAATTCTAATCCATCAGCCACAATATTTTTTTTAACCGTAATGGCAAGTTTCCAAAATGATTTTGAATCTTGGATAATTCCAATTTTAAATGGAACATTATCGAATTCAGAAATAGCATACAATTCCTTTTTAAATTGTTCCCAGTTATGTTCTGGAACTGACATTTGGGCGTTAATTCCCTCGGTCGCAATATAAATACGTCCGAAACAATTCAGTTTAGACCAAGCTCGCCACAAATTATCGCGCATTTTTTGTGTATCCTTGATTTCAATATATTTATAAAACGAAACAGTTACGCGTTCAAAATTTTCTGCATCAACAATTTTCTGTGCGTCTTTTTTACAAAGGAGATTCTTTAAAACTTCTTTTTTAATTTTTTTAGATTTCTTCATATTTTAAATAATAATATATTTATTATTATTTTCAACAGAGACTATTATCTAATAAATATAAAACTCTCAATAGGATTTTTATTTTGTACTTATTTTTATAATATTCGTGTATACTATAAGTACTATGAACACAGGAATAATAATATTAATAATTGTCGTAGTGTTGGGTGGATGGCTTGTTGGTTTATATAATAAACTTGTAAAACTATCTGTACGCGTAGAGGAGGCATGGGCTGATATTGACGTTCAATTAAAACGTCGATATGATCTTATTCCAAATCTTGTGAAAACCGTAAAGGGATACGCAGCACACGAAAAAGAAACATTAGAAGCAGTATTAAAGGCACGTGCAGCAGCAACAGCCATCAACATCGATGCTGGAAATGTTACACCTGAACAAATGTCAGCATTTGCAGGTGCACAATCAGGATTATCAGGAGCTCTTGGAAAATTAATGGCAGTAGCTGAACAATATCCAGATCTAAAAGCAAACGAAAACTTTTTAGAACTACAACGTGAAATTACAGATACAGAAAATAAAATTCAGGCATCTCGGCGATTCTATAATGGAGTTGTTCGTGATATGAATACCATGGTTCTATCATTCCCAACAAATATCTTTACTGGAATGTTCGGATTTAGTAAAAAAGAATTCTTTAACCTTGATGACAAACCAGAAGAAAAAAAACCTGTTAAGGTTTCATTTTAAGAAAAATAAAAAACGCTTAGGCGTTTTTTATTTTTATTTCATTACGAATTTTCATAATTATTTTTCCCAATATATTTTCACCCTTTCCTGTTTCAAGATTTATTCCCCAGTAAATATCATTCCAAGAATTTCCCTCTTGAATCTCTTGGTCTCCAGTATCTAAAAGTTTTTGCCGTAATTCTAGATTCTGATATTTGATACGAGTTAACTTTTCCATAATTTCAACCTTCACGTCATCCCAATCTGAACGCAATGTAATCATGTCTAATTGTCTTTCTTTTACAATTCTTGGATCTGCCTCAAAGGCACAAAAATCTTTATAGAAAGAATCATCACTTTTTTCAGAATGATAAGCATTTTCTACATTATGAAAAACACGATCCTTATATTTTATTTGTACTGGCCAGAAATTGGAAAGCCATCTGTATTCTCCTTGAAATTCTTTTATCATAGTCAAAGTATATCATTTTCTGTATACTTTTATCATATGAAAAAAATACTTATTATTTCGGCTATTATAATCGTTGCGGCTCTATTATTCGTCCTGTCACAATCAACAAAAACAAATAAACCACTTGCAAAAGTCACCAATAATCAGAAGACAGAAAAATCACAGAATCTAAACTGGGAAGATTTCCAAATCCAGGCTGAATTAGAAAATACCGTTGTTATTGATATTAGAACAGCTGGGGAATATAATGCAGGGAAACTTTTTTCTGATGCAGTTGTAGATTTTGACTATTACGAATCAGATTTTGAACAAAAGATTTCAGAACTTGATAAAGACAAAACGTATCTTATTTACTGTCGTTCAGGAAGTAGAACTGGAAAATCCCTGAAAATTTTTGAAAAATATGGATTAACCGCATATCATTTAGACGGCGGACACAAATCTACACCAGCAGGTTCGTTAAAATAAAAAACTATCAAGTGATAGTTTTTTATTTTAACGAATTATTATACTTTTCGTCTTTTTGAATTTATTTCCTCTTTTTAGGCTTTGATTTTCCGCGACGTGCTGAACGTAATGGTTGCCCAGCATGAACCTTTGATGAAACCTTTCCGGCTTGCCTCATTTGCTTTGCACTTTGTTCTGATTCTATCTGTAATACCAAATATCGTTTGTAGTTATCAGTATCAATATCACCATTTTCAAGTGCGTGACGTATTGCGCAACCCGATTCGTTACTATGTCCACAATTTCCAAATTGACATCCTAATGCAACATTTTCTATATAGTCAAAGCTTTGCTTGATAGCGGCGTTATCATCGCTGTGCATCCCAAATTCACGTGTTCCAGGTGTATCTATCACCAATACAGCATTATCTAATAGAATTAAACGTCGTGCTGTTGTGGTATGCTTCCCTTTTCCTGTTTTATCGGTAATTTCCCGTGTCGCCTGTTTGGCGTGCCCAAGCATTGAATTAATAATAGATGATTTTCCAACACCAGATGATCCAATAAAAATCACTGTTTCTCCTGGGGTAAGTTTTTCCGCAAGCTCGTCAATTCCCTCGCCTGTAATGTACGATGTATACAAAATATCAATATTATAATTCAGTTTTTTTATCGCTAATTTTATATCATCCAATTCTCCATCAGCTAAATCAATCTTGTTAATGATAATCATTGGCTCCACACCAGCATCAATAATATGAATCAATATTCGTTCCAATCGTTTAATGTTAAAATCTGGACCAATCGCCTGAACAACAATTCCGCGGTCAATATTTGCAGCAATAGGTTTGGGAAAATTGTCGTGTTTTTTCTGCCTCTTGATCAGAGATTTCCGTGCCAAGATTTCTACAATTAATTTTGTTCCTGCTTCCTCGTCCAACAGAACCCAATCCCCAACCGCGGGTTTATCCAAGGGATTTTTCTGAAACTGTAAATTCCCCAAAATTTCACAGGAAAAAATCCCGCTGTTTATTACAACCTCGTATTTTGATTTATGTACAGATACAATGCGTCCGTGTTCTAGGTGGCTATTTTCAGATGAGTTTTTTGCGTCTGCGTAAAAGGAGTTCCATCCATAATCAGCTAAATTTATTCCATTGTCATTCCGAACTTGATCCGGAATCTCATTTCCATGTGACATATATATTTTATTGTAGCCTTAGCAATAACAAAACGCAATTCGCTTCGCGAATTGCGTTTTGTATTTCCACATAATACTTGACAAATAATCTACACTATGATACATTTATATCAGATTAGTTCTTTCGTTTAAAGGTTTCCCATTTTTTGAAATATTTTGTTTATGAATTTCGTAGGTAAAATATTTCAAAAATAATAATTTAATCTTTAAAACAAACAAAAATGAATAATCAAGAAAAATACAAAACGGATATTGAGCAAATCAAAGAGTGTCTAAGTGCATTGAAGTCTTCTATTAGTTTACATAAAGCTGATGGACACTTATCACACTATGGCGAAGATGTTGAACATTTTTTTAGTAAATTTAAAAAATTACTAAAAAATCATAGAGGAATTAATAAAACTCCTTTTAATTTATTGGGAAATAAATTAAAATCACTGTCTTATAGTAGAGAAATGAATGATGAAGCTGAAATTGTTTTTGATTTTAAAAATCTTTATGAAATTGAAGAGAGCTTTTTAAAAATTTTAGAGAATGAAAGTTAGGTGAATAAGAATAGAGTCCTTTACCCAGACACAAAAGGATAAGTCCTTAATATAGTATGTTGCACACTACTCAAAATTAATTTTGTTTAGTGTGTTTTTCATTATCTAAAATCTTAAGTTTTGTCATTCCCATGAAAATGGGAATCTAAAGTTTTACTTACACAATAAACACAAACTAAATAACTCTGGATCCCTGATAAACTATTTTTAAATTTACTTCGTTCATAAAAAATATACTTTCTGGGATGACATAATATCTATTTTCATTTTTCTGAACTTGTTTCAGAATCTAAACTTTCTTTTATTGCCTTGAATCCTGAAATACACCACAAGAGTATTTCCAAAAATATATTCGCAAGCTCATTATTTTTTAGGTCAGTTCAGGAAGACGGATTTTTTAAGACTCTTCGGCAAGCTCAAAATGACAAACAAAAAAGAACATTTCTGCTCTTTTTAAATTTCAAAATTTATATTTTTTAAGAATGTAGATTTTTTCCAACTTGAATTGAATGACGAATCAATGTATTCGTATATCCCATCTCATTATCATACCAAGCCATAACCTTTACCAAATTTCCATCAACAACACGTGTCATTCCCAAATCAGCGATTGACCCTTCGGTTCGTCCAATAATATCTGATGAAACAACAGGTTCGTTTGTCACCGTAAATATTCCCTTCCATCGCTCTGACTGTGCTGCGTCTGATAGAATCTGATTAATCTCCTCGACGCTTGTATCGCGACTTGCAACAAAGGTTACATCAGCAATAGACCCAGTAACCACAGGAACACGACATGCAATACCATCAAATTTTCCAACAAGCTCTGGCAAAGCCTTTGTCACCGCAATAGCTGCACCTGTTGATGTTGGTACAATATTTTGTGCGGCAGCGCGCCCCTTTCGGAAATCAGATCCACGCGCTGGTGAATCAACGGTTGACTGTGTCGCGGTATATCCGTGTGTAGTATTTAGCAGAGCCTTTTCAACACCAATGGATTCGCTAAGAATAGACATTAATGGAGCGCTGGCATTTGTCGTACATGAACCATTTGATGTAATCTGACATGTTGCTGCACGTTCGGTATTTACACCCATAATAACGGTTTCTGATTCTACACCTGCCCGAGGTTCACCCTTTCCTGGTGCTGAAATCAATACATGTTTTGCACCAGCGTCCAGATGAAGTGCCGCCATATCGTATTTCGTGAAAAACCCTGTACATTCTACAACCACATCAATATCTAATTCTGCCCAAGGTAGATCTTGTGGAGCACGTTGCTGAAGCACACGAATATCATCACCATTTACATGCATGTGTGTTTTGTCCGCATTAATATCAATAATCAAATCTGTCATTCCCTGTGCTGTATCGTATTTTAATAAATAGGCTAGGTTTTCAATATCCCCTAAATCGTTAATTGCCACAATTTCAATATTTGAATGTTGCGCATAAGCAAGTTTTAAAAATGCTCGTCCAATTCGTCCAAAGCCATTAATGGCTACTCTTGTTTTTTTATCAGTCATAATTCTATTATATCAGTTTTAGAAAAGAATTAAAAAATCATAAAAGTATTTAACCTTTATGATCTTTATTCTTTTTCTTTGAAGATCTTGAAATCCCACTCAGCTCTTGGTCCATAAAATTCATTTGCCGTTTGTATACCAAATGAAAAGTTATTTTTAAAACTACACATTACACGTGTTGAAACACCATATGTTTTAATATCGCTACCAATATTAATTCTAACATCACAAGGATCAAACTGCGATATAATATTAAATCGTAAACGCGGTGAATGATTCCTGTCTCATATTTATAATCTCCACCAACACCAAGGCTCAAGACAGTATATTTATCCACGGAGATTTTAATCTCTTCATAGAACTCTAATTTATTAAAGCGAACAATAATAAAGGTGGAAACAGGCTGTTTCATAATTTTAAATTAATCATGAATCCTAAACCGAGCTTGATCGAAACGAATATCAATATCTGTTTTCTTAAACCCTTGTGAAAAAACAAAGGACCTAACATAAATGTCAGAATAACAATGTATTTTTTCATTTTTTTTATTTTAAATTTTGTATTATTATGACATAATAAAAAAAAGAAAACAAACTATAGTAGTTTATTTTCCTTACGTTTCGTGTGATATTTTTCACGAATATCATGCCATGTTGGATACAATAAAAATATAATAACACCAACCAACCCAGACCATGCACCAAACAATAGAAAATAGATCAACCAAACAGCTTCTTTCGCATAAAAATACTGTGTTTGTGCCTTGTATGATTTTATAAAAGGTTTTCCGTGCTCCTCACGATCTTCCTCGGCAGCCTCTAACCGAAAGGCAATAACATCATGTTTAAAGGTTAAATATACCGCCAATACACCAAACCATTCAATATAGTCGCCTTTTAACACAAAGGCTGTGATCGCCAATACTACAATAACAAAAATATCTTCTATATGGAAAACATGTAGTTTTGGCGACATTGTTTCAATCCATTCTACAAATTGAACAAGTTTTCGAGCAATAAATTTCATATTTATTATAGTAGCATATTTAAAAACTAAATCTTATAAAACTATTTGTAGAAAAATAATTAACAAGGCAAAAACCCCAACAAAATAACTGAATCTAATTTTTTTTACTAAACGTAATAAAATTTCAATCGTTAATATTCCAAAAACAAATGCCGAAGATAGCGCAACAATGTGTGATAAATTAATTTCTGAAAACATATCATAGTTCAAAATAACATTTGCAAACAGCACCAAGGGAATAGATAAAATAAAGCTCAATTCTAAAACCTTTTCTTTTTTAATTCCCAATAACCCCATTCCGGCAATTGTTGACCCTGAACGTGATATTCCAGGAATCGCGGCAAAGGCCTGAAATATCCCTGTTATTAGGGCTTTTTTCTTTGTCAGGATCACCGTTTTTATATTCTTCTGTCTTTCTGCAAGAAACAAAAAAAATGCTGTAATTAACAAAAACACCGCAACCACAATATTAATAACCATTTCGTTTTCAAAAAATGACACATAATTTTCAATAGTTTTCAAAATAGAAAAACCTAAAACCCCAGAGATAAGTGTTGCTATTATAATGAAATTTAATTCATTTTTTTGATCTTTAGATATTTTTTTATAATGAAATAAATTTTTAACAAGATTAATTATTTTTTTTCTAAAATAAACACTTGCCGCCAATAATGTCCCTAAATGTAAAAAAATTGCAAAGGAAATCATTTCAGAAAAATTCATTCCACTGGGGAAAAAATTATTTTTTACCAAAACAATCATCGCTTCTGACGAAACAGGTAGCCATTCTGCAATACCCTGAACAGCTCCTAAAATAAAAGATTCAAACATTATTTTAGTATATATAAAATGAATAAATATTCATAGAAAAAAAATAACTCTTGTTTGGCAAAACTCTCTTTATTATATTTAAATTGAAATATTTCACAAAATTAAATTAAAAATATGAAAAAAATAATCTTATAATTTATTGTATTAACAAGCTCTTGCACTCAAAGTAATAAAACAGAGGAAGAGATACTTGTTTTTGAAAAAAGATTTCAGAATGAAACATAGAGGTTTGGGGATGGGAGGAACCACACTTTTTGAAAGATTGAAAAAGTTATCCACAATCAAGTTAATGCTGCAATACTACACTACTTGACAACTCTATATATCTTTAATATATTTAAATTATATTATAAGGTAATACATTATATATTATGAATACAAAAGAGTTATTGGAAAAATTAGAGAATGGTGAAATTAGCGATATAGACAAAGAAGTTTTATTAAAACATTTCACAAAGATTATTAGAGAGGTAAATGCTGTCTCAAAAGAATTCTTAAACAAATAATATTATGATAGAAGATTTTAAAAATAAACAAGAAAATGTTGATGCTAATCCAACAGATAATTTAGAGACTATTGATACACCCTTGGAAGCTGCTGAAATTGAAGAATTTCAAGAAAACCTGAAAGAGATTGAACAGTTAGAACCTGAGGAAAAAATTTCTTTTGCAAAAAAAATTGCAAAAAATATCTCAAAAATACCTGGTTCAATGGTTATGGTAGGAGGAGCCGCTGTTGGAGTGGCTGGATTATATCTAGCAGGTGACTCCTTTGTTGAAACACTAAGTCATGCAAACTTTCATGTTGGCGAACGTGAGGTAGCACCAGAAGTAAAGCAAGAGGTTGTTTTACAAATGAAAAGGTTTTTAGTGGGATGTTCTATTCTTGTCGGTTCGCTTTTAACTGGAATAGGAGCTAAAGAAGTTAATACTAAAATTGATAAATCTTTTAGTTAAAATTAATATATTTAAATACACAAGTAACAACTTGTGTATTTTTATTTAAAAATTATAGAAACAAGATGAAAATCGCGGTGGAATTAGTGTTTAGGCGCGAGCGGTATTTATGTACCGTGAGCGCCCAAACGCTGATCTCAACAAAGAGGTTCACTTGTTTATAACTTTTTCACAAACAAATCCAATTGCTCCGCAGTTCGTGGACCTTTCATAACCTCCAAAAATTCCAACAACTCTGCATTTGTAGAATCACGTGAGAAATCTTTTTCCAATAATGTTCCATTTTTAATATCATTTACTAGTTCCATTATCTGAACTTTTAATTCATCAACATCAGATTGGGTAATCTCGAATGTTGCTTGTTCGTATTCCCCTTTTTCATTTTTTTCGAGGAAATCAAATATTGCATATTTAAAATTATATCGCCCGTCATAGGCGTGCTGTAATAACATTTTGTAAAATGTCGCCTGTCGTTTTGTTTTTTCTTTTCGCCCTTTGTCCATATCTGAATAGGCTCGTCCCGTTTTATAATCCCAAACCGTTAATGAACCATCATCATTACGTGTAATTTTATCAATTGCACCTGATAGATTAATAGTTTCATCATTTCCTATATCAAAGGGAATCCCGCGAACCGTTAATTCATTTTCGACAGGAACCATAAACTGTTCCCTGTTGTGTGCATGATATGATTCCAACATTCCCCATGCTCGCTCGGCGAATTCTGCATAATAAGGTTTTGAATCTAGGATAGCATCAAACGAAGTTTTCAAAACGTCAGCACCCAGAATTTTGTTCTCGTTTTTACAAACATCAAAATAATGTTCCAAGGTTCCATGCATTAAATTCCCAAAATCTAGAAAATGCGAACGCGCCTCGGGTAAAGCAACCAGGTTTCTGAAAAAATATTTCAATGGTGACTCCATATAATTATTTAATGCCGAAACTGATAATTGTTTGCTACGAAACAATTGCTGAATATACTCTGCATCCAGCAATGACACCACATGTTCATTTGGTTCTCCAAACAAATCAACAATATCACCAGTATGTTCGCGTTCCCAATCAGAAACATCAACGGTTTCCAGTCCGTCAATTTCACCAATAAATGCAGAGGCATTTTTTTCTTTACCTTCGGCATTTAAAATATGTGATGAGATGTAACATTCATGTTTGGCACGTGTTATGGCAACATACAATAAACGTCGCTCGTCATCAGTTGCACCATCGGAAAAGTCCTCGAACGGCAAAGCAATCTCTGCACCCATTCGTCGTTTTTGTAATGATTTTATAATATAAACCGTTTCAAATTCGAGCCCTTTTGATCCATGAAAGGTCATCATTTGAACACCGTCAGATAATGCATTGGTCATATTCATCGCAATATTATGTTTTTTTAGAGTATTCAGATACTGAATAAAATCTGCAAAGCTGAATTCTGTACGTGCCAAAGACTCCTTTCTAATTTCATCAAAGAGCTTTTCAATTTTTCCAATTCCAATACTTGAATCCGCGTGACCCAAAAAATATTTTAATACACCTGATTCACGCACAAACCACGAGAAAAATGTCAGGAAATCATTATTTTCTGATTCTGATTTTGCACGCTGTAACATATCAGCATAATCCAGAAAATCATTTTGATTATCTTCATCAATACCAATATCAGTCATACGTTTTGCATCAGAAATAATGCTGTATATTGATTTTTTGGTGACATTTTTTGCAGCCTTTCCTGCATTAATAATTCGCTGTACGGCATAAATATCAAAACCAAGGAAATCAATAAATAAAGATTTCGCAACAACCTCGTTATCGTCCATATTATAAATTGAACCTAGCAACAGAAAAATCTTCATCACATCACGATCCTTTAAAATATTTTTTTTCGAGAAATCACGCACAGGAATTCCATAAATAGACAGCAGATTTCTGATATCCTCGCCGTCTTTATTGTTTCGATATAATACGGCAATATTATTAATATCCTGACCATCAGCAATGCGTTGTTTGATGTCTTGGGCAACATACAAAACCTCCATTTTATCATTTCCAAATTGTCGATATTGGAAAACTCCACCCTTATCGAAAAAGGCTTTTAATTTAATTTCATCAACATGATATTCAGATTTTGAAATCAATGAATGCGATGTGTCTAGAATATTCTGATGTGATCGATAGTTATGTTCCAGCTCGATAGTTTCTACGTCTGAGAGTTTCGCCAACAATGATGAATATGATTTATCGCTCGCTCCTGCAAAACGAAAAATTGCCTGTTTTGTGTCCCCAACAACAAAAATATTTGGCTTCCCTTCCCAGACTGGATTATCAATTAATGCGTGCAAAATTCTATTTTGTGCATCATTCGTATCCTGATGTTCATCCACCAACATATAATGATATTGCTCTTGGATTTCTGTTTGGAATTCTGTTTCTGATTCTAATTCTGTTACAAAATTTAACATTAAATCTGAAAAATCATACATTTTAGTTTTTATCAGTGCATTTTGATATTGTTCATAAATGTCTGCAAGCTCTAAAGATTTTTCCCGCCGTCGATCAAGTTTCCGAACCGCAGAAATTTTCAAATCTCCTTTTTGGAATTCTCCATGTTTTCGCTTATAAAACATATCAGGACTTTCCATATCCAAATGATATTTTTCGTTAACCTGTTTAATATATTCATCCACCGATATTCCCTCGCTCTTTATTTTTCCAATTGAAAAGGCAATAGTTTTCAAGGTATTTTCCCGTCGTTTAAATTTTGAGAAATGAACTAATTCTGTCATTTTATTCACCAATTTTTCCAAGAGTTCAATCTGCTCTACCGGCGACAACAATCGCGCAGCAATAAATTGCGGAAAATATTCTGGAAATTTTTTCATCGTATCCTCGGCAAAGGCGTGAAATGTTGAAATAGTCACACGGTATGCCAATTCTCCTCCAATAATATCTGATAAACGTTCACGCATATTATATGCCGCAGCATTGGTGAATGTCAGTGCCAAAATGTTTTCCGGCTCGATGTCAGATGCCTCACGCAGAATATTTGCAATACGCAATGTCAGAATTTGGGTTTTCCCTGTTCCTGGACCCGCCATAACAAAGACTGGACCGTCTATGCTGTCGACGGCACGTTTCTGTTCTGGGTTGAGAATTTTATATTGTTTGTTGAATACTTTTTCAGATATTTTCATGTTTCTATTATAGCATTTACTTAAATAACATAAATTAAAAGAGCTTATTTATTTCAAAATAATGCTCTTTTTTTCTTTTATAATGAAGCCTTCGGTTATTAGTTTTGTAATGATATTTTTGTAACGAAGATTTTGAGATTCCGGATCAAGTATGGAATGACAAAGTGATTTTTGATGACAAAGTTTATATAATTTCTTAAACAACAACGACTGCAACATTTTTCCGTTTTTCTTTTCCAGTAAAATTTCTAAAATCATTCCCCGGATTTGTCGGTCGGAACCTTCGAACTTTGATTGCTTGGTATAATGTTTTGATTTTATATTTGGATTATGTTTAATAATCTTTGGTAATGTAGATCCATAGTCCATCAATGCAGAACACCATATTTTGGGTTCATCACAAAAACCAACAGACTCCACCATGTCCATAATATCTGTATCAGAAATTTGCGAATCATCTTTGAAAAAATGATGAATAAAAATCCTACGAATATTTGTTTCAATTAATGGCGTCCACGTATTAAATGCAAAATTCATTAATGCCGCCGCAGTATAGGGTCCAATCCCTGGCAAATCCAGCAGTTTTTTATAGTCCTGCGGGATTACTCCAAAATAGTCATTCATAGTCACCTGTGCACATTTTTGCAACCGTAGAGCCCGTGAATTGTAACCAAGACCTTTCCATAGACGCAAAACATCAGATTGCTTTGCTGTCGCAAGTGTTTGAATATCTGGAAACTGTTCCATCCATTTTTCAAAAAATGGAATAACCCTATCAACCTGGGTTTGCTGTAACATTATCTCAGAAACTAACACATAATATGGTGATTGATTTAACCGCCAAGGTAAATCATGTCGCCCATATTCCCCGTAATGTTCCATGACAGTATTTTTAAATTGCTGGTAATTAGGCTTCATTGCTTTTACAAGTATACCTGTATAAAGAAAACAAAAAAACCAATACTATTGGTTTTTCAAAGACTTTTCGATAGTCTGCTAAATTCCCCTTTATTCATTTTGTATATGTAAAGAAGTGGACCAAGGCATCAGCATTTTCACGTAACGGCAACCAATATCCACGTCTTGTTTCCATATTCATTGAATAGTTATCCGTTCCTGTTTTCAGCATATTTTCCACAATCATTTTTCCAATGTATGTATTTGAATGGAGGTCGAGGAAAAATGTATGTAATGGATTTGTATATGAAAAATCTGTTGGCGGATGAAAATCCTCAGCATAGATAATCGTATTTAAAATATATAAATGTGAAATCTTTGCAGGATTTTCCCGAATCATTTCCCAGGCTACAATTCCGCCCATATCATGAATTACTTGTTCCTAGGCTACAATATCAAGATTATCCATTAATACTAAATTATAATAAATTTTTTCATGTTATTTATTTTGATACGGAGATTTTAATCCTCCTTTGGTTTTTGTAATTTTTAAGGTAACCTTCTTACCTTGTTTTGCAGCTGCTATTATTTTTTTTCTAAATTGTGCTGGTATTTTATTCAGAATATTTTGCAACTGTTCTTTTGTAATCTTTTTTTTCATGTATTTAGTATAACAAATTATTTAAATTAAATATAAAAGAAAAAGAATAACAAATTATTCTTTTTCTTTATTTGGATTCCCAGTCAAGCTGAGAATGACAAGCGTCCGATTTTTTTACAATTTTCGTTTACAAAAAATTCTATGCTTCACAACTGACACATTCCAACAATTTTCTATTTAATTGTTGTGCTGCATTCATACTATGTTGATAGTAGAGAGCCTTGATTCCCATTTTCCAAGCCTCAATATACATGGCGTTAATATCTTTTACAGGTGTATCTGGGTGAACCATAATATTTAATGATTGACCTTGGTCAATATACAATTGCCGAGCTGCTGCTTGCTGAATAACAACCATTTGATTAATTTCAGGGAAAGTTTTAAATACCTCGCGTTCTTTTTCATCCAGAATCTCTGTTAAGTGCTGAACAGAACCATCATTCTCTTTGATGCTTTTCCATATTTCACGCGTATTGTGACCTTTTTGTTCCAATAGCTCCTCCAATAGTGGATTTTTTAATGTTACCTTTAATTTTGCAATATCTTTTACATAACAATTGGACCATAGCGGTTCAATTCCTTGTGAGACTTGTCCTAGAATAAAAGCTGATGAAGTATTCGGTGCCACTGCCATTGTTGTTGTATGTCGACGTCCGTAGCCTTTTAGAACTTTTGGTTCCCCATAAATATCTGCCATTTCTGCTGAGGCTGCATATGTTTTATCCTTTAAAAGTTTAAAAATTTCTGTATTTAATTTCGTAGCTTCAATAGATTCGAATGCTAACATTCGTGATTGTAGCAGTGAATGCCAACCTAATGCACCAATTCCAATAGCACGATTTTCTACTGCAAATTTATAGGCTCGTTGCATAAACTGAAATGTTTGCTGGTCATCAAGCGAATCAGAATCTCGATACTCTTCAAGTTTATTTGTAAATTCAACGAGAACAGCTTCTAGAAAGTAAGTCAGTGTTTCAACAGCATCAGTATCTTTCCAAGATTCATAATGGAATAAATTCACTGATGACAAACAACATACAAATGACCATTCATCATTCGATGGTAACATAATTTCAGAACACATATTACTGGCGTAAATTGTGTGACCTTTGTCTTTGTACACATCAACAGTATTTCTATTTGCCGTATCAGAGAACATAATATAAGGATATCCAACCTCGTTACGTGCCTGAATCAAGCGTGCCCATGTTTTTCGTTTTTCTACATCGCCATCAATCATTGATTGCATCCATTCATCTCCAACGGTAACACCATGTGTTAATGTTTGAATAGCATTTCCTTCTGTTCCTATTTCTAAAAACTCTGCAATATCTGGATGTTCAATAGGTAAATATGGTGAGAAAAATCCACGCCGTACTGAACCCTGTGAAACAACATCAATCAGAGATTCAAATAATTTCATAAAATGCACTGAACCTGATGATGTTCCATTGTTTTTAATTGACGTTCCACGACCACGCAGTGCACCAAAATAACCTGAACAACCGCCACCTAATTTTGACATCATTCCAACCTCAGCTTGTGTATACAGGATACTTCCCATGTCATCAGAAATATATGAACCAAAACATGAAATTGGAAGCCCGCGTTTATGTCCAAAATTTGACCATACCGGCGAGGCAAGTGAATAAAAACCTTGCGACATATAGTCATAAAATTTATCTGCAAAACCAGGTTTATCCAACAATTTTTCAGCATGATCCGCAATTTCACGAATTCGTGCCTCTGGTGTTACGCCTGGTAACAAGTAACCACCTTCTAGGAATTTTCTACTATTTTCATTTAACCATTTCATATATATAATCTTTCTTAAAACCTAGAATAGGTCATCACTGGTAATACTTTTACTTCTCTTGTTATAATTAATTGAGCGTTTTACAAAGAAATCTCCATGTTTAGTCGCAAGGATTTCATCATCAAACCATTCTGATTGTTGTACCAAGGAATCATCAACCTCGAAAACCGGTAATACACCAATTCCAACAAGTGATTTATTAAATCTGTCTTTAATAAATTCTTTTACAACATTAACAGGTAGGAAATCTAATTCCCCTCCCTCGAAAATCCAATCAATAATTTCTGCCTCTGATTCATATGCCTCTAAACACATTTCTCGCACCATATCATTTGTCTTTGGTGTAAACCATGTTGGGTTTTCCTTCTTAATGATATTAATAATATCTGAACCGAAATTACCATGAATTTGTTCTTCTTTTGATGTTGCCTCCACCACGTTTGAAATTCCTTTTAGTTTATTTTTAAACTTGTTGAATGACATAATAACAAGAAACTGTGAGAACAATGAAACATGTTCAATGAATAAGGAGAACAACATAATAGCCTCAAAATATTCTTTATTTTCAACTGACTGTGAATTCAAAAGTGCCTGATCTAAATATCGCACACGTTTCATAATTACAGGGTTTCTTTTAAGCTCTTTAAATTCATTATTAAGTCCAAGAATTTCTAATAGGTGCGAGTATGCATCGTGATGACGAACCTCTGACTCCGCAAAGGTTGCACCAACAGCTCCAATCTCAGCCTTTGGCATTCGCTTGTAAATATCACCCCAAAATGATTTTACAGCTACTTCAATTTGTGAGATTGCAAGCATCGCATTTTTTACAGCGCTTTTTTCAGCATCATTTAGATTTGCCTTGAAATCTTGAATATCACCAGTGAAATTAAACTCTGTGTGAATCCAATATGAATGACGAATAGCATCAACATATTCGTAAAGGTGTGGATATTCATATGGTTTAAGGGCAACACGCCGTTCAAAAACATCTGTTTGCCGTTCACGTGCACGCTCATCACGGTAAATAATATATGCCTTTGCAACATCACGATATCCTCCAACCATCAAAGCCTCCTCGACAACATCCTGAATTTCCTCGATGTTTGGAATATATTCAGGGTTCATTTCTGCTCTCTGCATTAACTCTTGAAAAACTAATTCGGCGACTCGTTCAGCGTCTTCCCGTTTCCCTTTTCCGACATCACGCATGGCCCCTAAAACAGCTTTTATGATTTTTTGAATATCAAAATCAGCGATATCTCCATTTCGTTTTTGTGTTTTTTCTATCATTGCATTCTTTGGTTAGTATCATAAGCAATAAAAGAGTACAAAAAGTCACTATCACCCTTTTCACAGGTAACATATTCTGTATTCATGTAGCATTATGAATGATTATTAATTATTTATAGGTTTAGTATATCAGATATTTTTCAAGAAAAAATAAAATAAAGCCATAAGTAGAAAATAAATAATTCACCTTCTTTTTTGTCAAAGAAAAAAACTATCAGGGGCCTTATTTTCAATCACTTTGACAAAAATAAAAGACACGTTCTAGGAAAGTGTCTTTTGATCTTTTTTAGGTAATTTTAATTTTATTATCTCATAAGACTCATCAATGAGGTTAAAAATAAAATCATCGTCTAATTCTTCTTCAAAAATATTAATGGTGTTCCAATGTTTTTTATTCATGTGATAGCCTGGAATAATTGAACTATATTGTTCACGTAA
Source organism: Minisyncoccota bacterium (assembly GCA_021129535.1). GTDB lineage: Bacteria > Patescibacteriota > Minisyncoccia > Phycocordibacterales > UBA1006 > UBA1006. Next base: position 3,747 of record JAJOLB010000040.1, on the reverse strand, counting down.
TAATGTATTAATTTCTGGTTCATTTTTTACGTTGATTCGTCCTTGATATTGTTCCCATTCTTGAATATTGGTCAACAAAAACATTTTTCCGCAAAGCTTGAAAACCATCGTCTTTTTATCAAATGGAAACTCTTGGTTTACCCCAGATTTTTTCATACAAAAATCTACCAATTGATTTAAATTAATCATAAAAAGAAAAAGACCTAGGCAAGGTCATTCATCTCTGGGCGTTCTGACAATCGTATTGAAACTGTGTCCCAATCTAGAACAGACCAAAAATCTTTAATATAATTAATTCTTTTATTTTGGTGTTTCATGTAATAAGCATGCTCCCAAATATCCAAACCAAACAATGGATAACCAGAATTAATATCAGACATTAGTGGATTGTCTTGATTCTTTGTTGTTACTATATCAAGCTCGCCATCGCTATTTACAACTAACCAAACCCAACCAGAACCAAAGAGTAGCAAGGCAGCTTTTGTAAATTCTGCTCTGAAATCCTCCATTATTCCATACTTAGCAGTGATAAGTTTCATAAGTTCCGTTGATGGTGTCGACATAGAATCATTCAATGTTGACCAAAATACCGTGTGGTTATAGTGACCACCTGCGTTATTTCGAACAAGCGTAGGAAAATCAGAAATTTTTTCAAAAATATCCTCTATTCGTTCTGTTGAAAATTCCATATCAACAAGTCCTCTGTTAAGTTTTTCTACATACCCCTTATGATGTCCTAAATGGTGGATTTTCATAGTTGGTTCATCTATATAAGGTTCATACGCTGAGTATGATTTTCTACAATTTGGTAATACAAACATATTACTTTTATTATAAACCATGTTATTTTATTATACCAGTACTCATTTTATAAAATGTGTTTTAATTAAAATAAGGTATTTAGAAAAACCAATATTTAATTGTCTTTTATAGGTCTCCACGTATACTACACATATATGAAATATGATAAGGAGCATTATGACGTTATCGTTTTGGGTGGTGGACCGGCTGGCATGATGGCTGCGGGAACAGCAGCAAAAAATGGTAAAGGTGTATTATTGATTGAAAAAAATCACGACCTTGGTGATAAATTAAAAATTACCGGTGGAGGACGTTGTAATATAACGAATTATGAATTAGATAACCGAAAACTGTTGGCACATTATGGTGATGCTGGGAAATTTTTGTTTTCCCCATTTTCACAATTCTCGGTAAAAGACACTTTTACCTTTTTTGAAAAGAAAAAATTACCACTGGTAACCCAAGCCCGAAACCGTGTCTTTCCAAAATCTGAAAAGGCCTATGATGTTTATGCAACCATGAAACAGTTTATTAAAGACCATGGTGTAAAAATTCTTCAAGGTTCGCCAATATACAAAATGAACCATACCAGAGGCGAGATTACATCAGTAGACACCAAAGACATGCGTTACACAGCAGATAAATACATTGTTGCTGTTGGTGGTGTTGCTGCACCTGAAACAGGCTCAACAGGTGATGGTTTTGCGTGGATGGAGAAACTTGGACATACTATTCATCGTTCAAATCCTGACATTGTTCCATTGCAAGTCACAGATTACTGGATAGCTGGAATCTCTGGAACAACATTATCATTCATGAAAATCACCTTTTTCTGTGATGAAGTACGCGAATTTTCAAAAACTGGAAAAATATTATTCACCCATTTTGGGTTATCTGCACCATTAATTCTAAATTCCGCAAAACAAGTTCGCGAGCTTTTGGACCGTGGTCATGTTACTGCTGAGATTGACTTGTTCCCTGACACAGACTTAGGGTCGCTGGATAAACGAATTCTGAGAATATTTGAACAAACAAAAAATAAAAATATTCGAAATGCTTTATATGAATTGTTACCTAAAAAAATTGCTGAGGTTGTTCACGACATGATGCAATTACAGGAACCCCACAAAAAGGTTAACGTCGTGACTGTCGAGGAACGAAAAACATTACTTCATCTTTTAAAACATTTACCACTGACAATTGACGGTTTAATGGGAATGGATCGTGCGGTTATTGCTGATGGTGGAATTCCATTAGAGGAAATTAATACGAAAACCATGCAATCAAAGATTATAAAAAATCTGTATATTACCGGTGACATGCTACATGTGAATCGTCCGTCTGGTGGATATTCGTTGCAGTTGTGTTGGACTACTGGTTATGTTGCGGGAATAAGTGTTTAAAATAAAAAACAAACGAATTATTTTCGTTTGTTTTTTATATTGAATCTTAGTTCTATAAGCCATGGAGATGTATTTATGTAAACATATTAAAGTATTAATAGACTTCTTAGTAGTTATTATAGTCTCTTCAATCCCTGACCGCCGTTTCTTGAAGGATATACATAGTATATAGAAAAAACCGATTCCTCAAAAGAAAGAAATCAGTTTATAAAGTTTTAAATAAGTTACCGAGTTTTCTGAAAGAAAACAACAATAACGAATTTATGCAAAGCTCAAGAGTCAAAGATTCCAAGAATCAAAGTATCAAAATAAAGATACAAAAACTCAAAACTCTAAGATTTATCAGTTGCAGGACTAAACACCGAATCATCAACATTCCACTCGAACGCGTTCGTCTCGTCGCAATCCATGTCCCACTCCTCACCGTCATCACCCCAGCGCAGCCACACAGACCAAACACGATCCATATACTCAAAATAGAATATATGTGAAATATATGGAACATCTAAATCGCCATTTTTTTTACCTTTTGGTTGTTGGGATATTAAATGTTTAATTTCAGCTGCGATATCATCAGGGTTTTGGATTTGATTTCCAATTTTTTTTTGAATATCAAAATCGCTTAACCTTTTTTTCAATCTCAACTTTTCAAGGTCAACCCCATCAAATTCAATATTTTTACTTAAAAGTGGTAAAAATATATTTTGGATATCATCACTTAACCATAGCTGAATTCCATTATCGTTTCTTCTGTGAATAAAAAATTCACCTGGATTAAACGACATTTTAGGAATTGAAATTATTTTTTTAGATTTTAAATTTTGAAGGTTTCTTAGTTTAAATTGACTAAAAAATTCTTTCATTTTTGCTCTGGAAACGTTATTTTGTCTCCCTAATTGGTCAAATTTTACCCCTTGCCTGTTTGTTAGGTGCTTGTTTTTTTGCATAACGTATTTAATTTTCTAAGACTGCTCATATGTTCACAGTATGTAATTCTCAATAGAATTAAAAACTAACTACTGTGAACAATGAATTTCATATATAATCTATCATGCATTATTATAAATGTCAATCTTAAAACAAAAAACCAATACAAAGTTAGTTTTTTACTTAATCCCTATCCCTACCAAAAATTTTAAATAACAATCGCAACAATACATAAATTCCTAAAAATAACAGTATCACCACAAACCACCACAACGAGAACAACCATGCAAAAATATTCAGAAAAATACCGTATATAAATATCAAAATGTTTTTAAAGGAGCTTTTTCTATTAAGCTCTTTTACAATTTCATTGTCATTAATTTCTGCTTTATTTTTAATTCTTACAACCTTTCCCTTTCCTACTCTTCGCTCATCAATATGACCATTACTAACGATTCTCTGTTGTTCGTGCTCGATAATTTCTTGACCAGAATTTTGTAATTTACTAATCTGCAAGACCAAGGATTTAATCACGTTATTTTGCTCTGCAACCTTTTGAGCCAAATCAGGTGATTGCTGTAATAGCTCATTGCTGTTTACAGAAATATCTTTACTT